>JABWAY010000260.1 GCA_013360825.1 Candidatus Brocadiia bacterium
GGGGGGCGTGGGGCGGCGCGGCGGCGCGGTGGTGGCGGCGCTGGCGGCGATGCTCGCGCTGGCGATTGCGGCGGTGGCGATCCCGATGTGGCGCGCGGAGGGGCGGCGGGCGCAGGTGGCGCTGGAGAAGCGCCGGGCGGTGGAGGCGGCCGCGGTGAACGACCTGGCGGGGGCGGTGGGGCATCTGACGCGGGCGCTGGAGATCGTTCCGGGGGACCTGGATGCGCGGGAGCAGCGGGCGGCGCTGAGGTTGATGGCGGGGGACCGGGACGGGGCGATTGCGGACTGTGACGAGGCGCTGAAGGTGGACGGGGGGCGGAAGGCGGCGTGGCATGTGCGGGGGTCGGCGCGGATGGCGAAGGGGGACTTTGCGGGGGCGCTGGCGGATTATGGGAGGGCGCTGGTGCTGGCGCCGGGGGATGCGTCGGTGAATGCGAGCCGCGGGGAGGCGTTGAGGCGGGTGGGGGATCTGGCGGGGGCGGAGGGGGCGTACGGGGAGGCCTTGGCGGCGGATCCGGGGCTGGCGCGGGCGAGGCAGGGGCGTGCCGAGGTGCGGGTGATGCTCGGGAATTTCGAGGGGGTGCGGGGGGACGCGGAGGCGATGGTGGAGCTCGACCCCGAGAACCCGGAGGGTTTTTATTTGCGCGCGATCGCGAAACGGGCGTTCGGGGACCGGGCCGGGGCGCGGGCGGACGCGGAGAAGGCGCTCGAGGTCGCCCCCGAGGACTGGGACAAGACGGCGGCGGTGCGCGCGCTGGTCCAGGGGTGGCGCGAGGATGAGGCGCCGCGGTAGTGCTCCCGTGGCTGATCGTGACGGGGTCGGCGATGCTCGGCGGATTCCTGCTGATCGGCCTCCCCGGCGCGCTCTGGATCTACCCCTCGATCCCGTTCCTGCGCCTCCTGTTCGGCGCGAAATGGGCCGCGCGGATGGAGTCCGACCGCGGGTGGCCGATGATGATCATGATCGCGCTTCTCTGGCCGCTCGGCATCCTCCCGGCCCGGTACGCGGGGCTCGCGGTGGCGCCGGGGGGCGGGTGGGCGTTCTGGGGGACGGTGGCGGCGGCGGCCGCGGCGGGGGGGATCCTGACGACGGTGCTGACCTTTGCCGCGGTGGGGCCGCCGCGCCGGCGGGAGTGAGCGCGCCGGATCGGGGGCGGGGGGTGTAACATCTCCCGGTCCCGCGCGTCGTTCCTGCACACCCATTCCGGAGACCGCCATGCGCACGCTGCTGCTCGCCCTGCTCCTCGCGCTTCCCGTCCTCGCCCAGACCCCGAAGGCGAAGTCGGTCGAGAAGGAGGGGGAGTGGGATGTGGTGACGCTCGAGTCGGGGGCGTTCGCGAAGATCAGCGTGCCGAAGTCGATCAAGAAGGGCGAGCAGCCGGGGATGGTGCTGACGCTTCATGGGGCCGGCGGCGAGCCGAACCAGATGCTCGGGTACGGGCGGGAGCTGGCGGAGCATCGGGGGGACATCTGGGTGGCGCCGCGCGGGTCGGCGCCGACGGGGCCGGGGTTCACGTGGGAGACGGCGAAGGACGGGAAGTTCGTGCCGGAGATCGTGAGGTATGTGATTGCGACGTACGGGGTGGATCCGAAGCGCGTGGTGGTGCACGGGTTCAGCGCGGGGGGCGCGTTTTCCTGCATGCTGGCGCCGGCGAACCGGGATCTGTTTGCGGGGATCATTCCGTGCGCGGCGCCGGACATCCCGGGGGGGCGGGCGGGTGGGGACGTGAAGGGGCTGCGTGCGGTGGTGTTCCTGGGGTCGACGGATGCGAACTTCACGCTGGCGCCGCAGGCGCGGCAGGCGGTGGAGAAGCTGGCGCCGAACGTGGCGTTCCGGGAGATCACGGGGCTCGGGCACCAGCTCCCGGACATCATTTACCTGAACGACGCGATCAACTTCATCCTGGATGCGACGGAAAAAGGGGACGTGAAGGTGCTGCCGCTGAAGGCGGCGCACGCGATGGCGGCGCCGAAAGGGCGGCAGGGGCCGCCGCCGGCGTACTACCACATCTACGTCGCGTGGAAGACGGCGAAGGCGCCGGCGGGGGTGACGCGGAACAAGCTGCAGGCGAAGTCGGCGGCGGACGGGAAGCTGTCGAAGCTGCGGAAGGGGACGCTGACGCGGGAGGAGGCGGTGAAGGAGTCGGACGACGCGGAGTCGGTGGAGGCGGGGGGCGCGATCGACCTCGACCGGATGAAGGGGTTCGGGCAGAAGCTGCAGGACAAGGCGCGGGCGATGAAGGCGGAGACGTGGGAGCTCGTGGAGACCGAGTCGGGGTATCACCTGGTGTGGCGGGCGAAGGCGCCGGAATAGAGACGCGGGCGGGTCCGCCGGTAAGATGACCGGCGTTCCGCAGCAGGGTTTCGCCGGCCGGACAGGGCCGGCCTCAGGGAGGGAAAACAATGGCGTCACCGTTTCCGCACGACTACGTCCCCCCCGCGCCCGGCGCGGGGACGATCGACCCCGCCCGGGCCGCCGCCGCGCGCCAGCGGATCCGCAATCTCAACCTGCTGAGCTTCGCGTTCGCCATCCCCGGGATCGCGGCGCAGGCCGTCGGCCGCGTCATGCTCACCACCGTGAGCGAGGATCCGCAGACGCTCGACGAGGCGGGGAAAGCCCTCGCGGGCGCCGGGCTGACGCTCGGCGGCGCGGCTTTCCTGATCATCGGGCTGTGTTTCTACGCGCGGATGAAGGGCCGGAGCTGGGCGTTCGGACTTCTCGGGTTCCTGAGCTGCATCGGGCTCCTGATCCTCGCGGTGCTCGGGAAGAAATGCGGGTTCTGCGGGTCGGACGCGCCGAGGTCGGCGACGGAGTGCGGGCGGTGCAGGGGACCGGTCTGAGGCGGGGCGGGGTTCACGCTCACGACACCGTCGATCTGTCCCCGTCACGCATCCCGTCGCCCGTGTTAGAATTCATCCGCGATGATGAGCGCTGCCATGCTCGAGCAGTACCGGAAGATGACGCCGAAGGAGCGCTTCGCCGAGTTCCGGGCGCTCATGGATGTCGCCGTCCGCGCCCTCGAGGTTCTCACGCCGGAAGAGCGCGCCCGGCGGCTCGCCGCCGTGGATCGGATCCGCCTCGCGTCGAAGGAGGCACTTCTGCGCGGCCTCGCGGCGGCCGAAGCAGCGCGCGTGTCCCGTCATGAGGGATGACCTCCCCGGGCAGGCCCTCCCGGCTGTATCGGTGGCGCATCGCGGGGCAGGGGCATAGAATCGAGGGCGAACCTTCGAGGATATGCGCATGCCTGAAGCCTACATCGTGTCCGCGTGCCGCACGGCGATCGGGAAGTTCCAGGGGGCGTTCACGGGGGTCGGCGCCCCGCAGCTCGGGGCCGTGGTGCTGCGCGAGGCGCTGCGCCGGGCCGGGGTGGGGGCGGACCTTGTGGACGAGGTCATCATGGGGAACGTCCTCCAGGCGGGGCTCGGGCAGAATCCGGCGCGGCAGGCGGCGCGCGGGGCGGGGATTCCGGACCGCGTCGGGAGTTTCACGGTCAACAAGGTCTGCGGGAGCGGGCTCAAGAGCGTGATGCTCGCGGCGCAGGCGATCCGGGCGGGGGATGCGGACCTGATCGTGGCGGGCGGGATGGAAAACATGACCCGCGCGCCGTACCTCCTCCCGCAGGCCCGCGAGGGGCAGCGGCTCGGGCACGGGAAGCTGGTCGACGCGATGATCGCGGACGGGCTCTGGGACGTCTCGAACGACTTCCACATGGGGAACACCGCTGAACTGGTCTGCGACAAGTACGCGGTCTCGCGCCAGGACCAGGACCGGTACGCCGCCGAGTCGCACCGGCGCGCGGTGGAGGCGCAGGGAAAGGGGCTCTTCAAGGAGGAGATCGTCGCCGTGGAGATCCCCGACAAGAAGGGGACGATCCGCGTCGAGACCGATGAGAGCCCGCGCGCCGACTCGACCGCCGAGAAGCTCGCGAACCTCAAGGCCGCGTTCAAGAAGGACGGCTCGGTCACCGCGGGGAACGCTTCGTCGATCAACGACGGCGCGGCGGCCGTGGTGGTGGCGAGCGAGCGGTTTGTGAAGGAGAAGGGGCTGAAGCCGCTGGCGCGGATCACGGGCGCGGCGACGGGCGGGGTGGCGCCGGAGTGGGTGATGATGGCGCCGCTGGAGGCGGTCGCGAATCTGGCGGCGAGGACGAAGAAGGGGATCCGGGAGTACGACCTGGTCGAGATCAACGAGGCGTTCAGCGCCGCCGCGGTCGCGCTGACGCGGAAGCTGGAGCTGGACGCGGCGAAGGTGAACGTGAACGGCGGGGCGGTGGCGCTGGGGCACCCGATCGGGGCCTCGGGGTGCCGCATCCTTGTGACGCTGCTGCACGCCCTCAGGCAGCGCGACCTCCGGACGGGGGTGGCGACGTTGTGCCTGGGGGGCGGGAACGCGGTGGCGATGTCGGTCGAGCGGGTCTGAGAGGGGAGAGAACGATGGGGATCGAGACGATCGGGGTGATCGGCGCCGGGCAGATGGGGAACGGGATCGCGCAGGTCGCCGCGGTGGCGGGGCTGCGCGTGACGATGGTGGACGTGAAGCAGGAGTTCGTGGACCGCGGGATGGCGACGATCCGGAAGTCGCTCGCGAAGATGGTCGAGAAGCAGAAGATGACCGCGGCCGACCAGGCCGCCGCGCTGGGGCGGATCGGGACGGCGACCGACCTCTCGGGCGCAGAGGGGTGGGACATGGCGATCGAGGCGGCGGTGGAGAATGAGACGGTCAAGAAGGACCTCTTCCGCGAACTCGACCAGAAATGCCGGCCCGGCGCGATCCTGGCCACGAACACGTCGTCGATCTCGATCACGGCGATCGGGGCCGCGACCCGGCGGCCGGAGAGCGTGATCGGGATGCACTTCATGAACCCCGTCCCCCTCATGACGCTGGTCGAGGTGATCCGGGGGCACGCGACGAGCGGGGCGACGGCGGCGGCGGTGGTGGACCTGGCGAAGACGATGGGGAAGACGCCGCTGGAGGCGAACGATTCTCCCGGATTCGTGGCCAACCGGATCCTGCTGCCGATGATCAACGAGGCGATCTTCGCTCTTCATGAGGGCGTCGCCACGAAGGAGTCGATCGACGGGATCATGAAGCTGGGGATGAACCACCCGATGGGGCCGCTGGCGCTGGCGGATTTCATCGGGCTGGACACCTGCCTGTCGATCCTGCAGGTGCTGCACGACGGGTTCAACGACAGCAAGTATCGTCCCTGCCCGCTCCTGAAGAAGATGGTGGCGGCGGGGCATCTGGGGAAGAAGACGGGGCAGGGGTTCTATCACTACTAACGCGAGACTGCCGACGGTCGCGCCACGCAGGAGGGTGAAGCCCGCATGATCCGGAAAGTCCTGGTCGAGGAGAACGTCCACTGCCCCGCGCAGCGGCTGTGGCTGATCATGACGATGCCGGCCGAGGTGAAGCGGTGGTTCGGAGCGGGGGAGTGTTCGTTCGAGCCGCGGCTCGGCGGAGAGGTCCGCTTCCGGTGGACGACGGCCTCGACCAAGGGGAGCGTGGTGTTGTGGGCGCCGCCGACGATTTTCGCGGTGCAGTTCCAGCCGGGGTCGCGTGTGGAGTTCTGGTGCGATCCGATCGAGGACGGGACGCGGCTGGTGATTTCCTCGACGGTCGAGATGGACGACCCGCACGCGCTGTCCGAGATGCTGAACACCTGGGTGTCGTGCGCCCGGCGGATCAAGGACCGGGCCGAGGGGGCGAAGTAGCCTCCGGGCGGGTCAGGCTTCGGTCGCGGCGGCGGCGGCCCAGTGGGTCCGGCAGTGGCCGACGAGGGCCGCGTCGCGCGGCTCAAGGCCCGATTCGTCATCAAGGACGGGGATAAGGCGGACGACTGAGGGGAGAGGTTAGAGGTTAGAGGTTAGAGGTTGCAACACATCGAACAAATCCAATCCCCAACCTCCAACCTCCAACCTCTAATCTCC
>JABWAY010000261.1 GCA_013360825.1 Candidatus Brocadiia bacterium
GCTCTTCCGATCTCCTCCTGGCCGGACGGCCGCCCCGCGGCGGTCACCGTCCGCGTCGCCGGAGGGGAGGAACAACCCGCGGACGCGTTCGGCGTCGTGACCGTCCCCGTCCCCGGGCGGACCTTCGACGTCGAGGCGCGCGACGCCTCCGGCCGCCGCGTGCTCCGCAGGATCGACCTCGACGCAGTCGACGGCGCCTCCGACGGGTTCGTTCTCCGCACCGACCGCGTCGAAGCGCGCGGCGGCGACACCCTGAACGTCACCCTCCTCACCCTCCACGACGCCGTCTTCTACCTCGACCTCGTCCGCGGCCCCGCGACGCTCCTCACGAAAACCCTCCGTACCCGGAACGGGCGCGGGGAGATCGCGCTCGACCTGCCGGCGGACGCGAAGGGGACCTATGTCCTTTCGGCATGGAAAGTCCGCCCGGAAGGGTCGGTCGAGCGGCAGACGCTTCCTGTTTACGTCCGCTCGGCGGACGAACTCCGCGTCACGCCGACCCTCGCCAGGGCGGAGACCAGACCCGGGGAGGAAATCGTCGCGGAAGTCCGGGTCACCGACCGCGACGGCCGGCCGGTCCCCTCGGCCCTCGGGGTCTCTGTGGTCGACGAAGCGGTCTGGGCGCTCTCGACGGCGCGCCCCGGGATGGAGCAGACGTTCTTCGACCTCCGCGAGGACGCGCTCAAGCCGCGGTTCCAGGTGCAGGCCGCCGGGCTCCCCTCGGCGTCGCCGGCGCGGATCGCGATGGCGGAGAAGCCCGCCGCGCCGGTGTTCGCGAGCGACGACGGGGTGTCGCGCCTCCAGTTCCTGGTCCGGGGGCGCCTGGAGAAATCCCGCGGCGTCGCCACGGTGCTGGCCTGGGCGTCGGGTGCGGTCGTCGGGTTCTGGATCGCCTGGATGTGTGCCGGGCGCTGGCCGTTCGTGGCCCCGTGCCTCGGGATCACCGTCGGCGCGGTCTTCGCCCTGATTCTGGTCCCTTCCGAATCGCCCTCGGCAGCGCTTCTCCTCTTCATTGCCCTCTTCTCCGGAACGGTCGCGGCCGGAGGAGCCGCATGGCGTCTTCCGCCCCCTGGCCCGCTCCGGGTTCTCGCGGCGGCAGGCGGCGTGGTCTCCGCGCTGCTTGTCGGGGTGTTCCTCATCAGCGCCTTCGTGGCGACCATGACCCTCGGACGGCACTTTCCGATGTCCGGCCTTGCGGACTCGGCGCAACTGCGGCTGGAATCGAAACCGATTCACGGCGCCGACCTGTCTTCCGCCGCCCCGCGTCTCCGCGAGTTCTTCCCGGAAACCCTCTACTGGAACCCCGAAATCGTCACCGACGACGAGGGGCGCGCCACCCTCCGCTTCCCCGGCGCCGACTCCATCACGACATGGCGCATGGGACTGAACGCGGTCTCGCGCGACGGCCGGCTCGGTGCCGCCGATGCCCCGCTCCGCGTCTTTCAGCCCTTCTTCGTCGATCTCGACCTCCCTGTCGCCCTGACGCAGGGGGACGAGATCTGGCTCCCGGTCGCGGTCTACAACTACCTGCCGGATCCCCAGTCGGTCGCCCTCGCGTTCGAGGTCGAGAGCGGGTTCGAGATTCTGGACGGCGCCACCCGGTCGGTCGAGGTCGCGGCGGGGGATGTCACCTCCGTCCACGTGCACATCCGCGCCCGCGAGTTCGGCCGGCACCGCCTCCAGGTCACCGCCGTGACGCCGCAGTTTTCGGACGCGGTCCGGCGCACCGTCGAGGTCTTCCCCGACGGCCGCCGTCTCACCGCCGCCGACGGCGGGATGCTCTCCGGATCGGCCGCGGGGAGGATCACCGTCCCCGCCGAAGCGATCGACGGCGCCTCGACCCTCCAGGTCCGCCTCTTTCCCAGCCGGTTCGCGGACCTCGTCACCGGCCTCGACTCGCTTGCGCGGATGCCGTATGGCTGATTCGAGCAGAGTTCCTCGGTGACCTGGCCGAACGTCACGGCCCTGCGTTACCTGGAGAGCACGGGTCAGTTGACCCCCGAAACCCGCGCCCGGTTCGAGACCGCGATCGCCGCCGGCTGGCAGCGCCTCCTCACGTTCGAGGTCGCCGGCGGGGGCTTCGACTGGTACGCCGGCGGCACGGCCAAGACCCTCCTGACCGCCTACGGCGTCCTCCTCCTCGCGGACATCGAGCGCGTCCACCCCGTCGACCCCGCCGTCCTCCGCCGCGCCCACGCCCTTCTCGCCTCTCGCCAGAACGCCGACGGCACCTGGACGATCGACCAGCCCGCCCACACCTGGCGCCAGCTCGCCAACTCCTCGCTCCCCGTGACCGCCTACGTCGTCTGGGCGTTCCGGGAGGCCGGGATCGACGACGAGGTCCGTCGGCGCGGCGAGACCTGGCTCCGCGCGAACCGCGGCGGCGCGGGGGATCCGTATCTCGTCGCCCTCTGCTCCCTCGCGCTCGGCAACGCCGACCCGCGCCTCGAACAGTCGGTGCGGCGCGAAGGCAACCTGGCGTTCTGGCCCACGGAAGCCCAGGGCGTCTTCCTCGCCCGCGGCGACGGCGCGTCCGTCGAGTCCACCGCAATGGCCGCCCTCGCCCTCTCCCGCGCCGGCCATCCGCTCGGGGCGGAAGCGGTCGCGTGGCTGGCCGGAAAGCGCGACCCCCAGGGAGCCTGGGGCTCCACGCAGGCGACCGTCCTCTCGCTCAAGGCGCTTCTCGAATCCTCAACGTCGAAACCGCCGGAGCGCCCCGTGACGGTGCGGCTCCGGGTGAACGGGAAGGAAATCCCCGGCGCCTTCCGGCCCGTGACCGCGGAGAACCACGACGTCATGCAGCAGGTCGCGGTCCCGGTGCTCGAGGGGGAGAACACCGTGGAGCTCGAGACCGACGGGGCGCTCGCCGCATCCTGGCAGGCCTCCGCGGGGTTCTGGGTCCCCTGGGATCTCGCGCCGCGCCCGGAGACCCCGGCGCTGTCGATCGAGATCGCCTGGGACCGCACCGAACTCGACCTCCATGAGACCCTTCACGCCACCGCCACGATGCGCTCGCGCGGCCCGGAGACCTTCATGGTCATCCTCGACCTCCCGGTCCCCCCGGGATTTTCCCCCGAGCCGGCGGAATTCGAACGGCTGGTCGAGGCCGGGACGATCGACCGGTTCTCCATCACCGGCACGCAGATCACCGTCTACCTCGGCCGGGTCCCGGCGGAGGGGACGTTCGCGATCCGCTGGTCGCTCCGCCCGCGCTTTCCACTCCGCGCCCAGTCCGGACGGATCGGGTGCTACGAGTACTACACGCCGGAGAACGCCGCGCAGGAAGGCCCCCGGAGGATCCGTGTGAAGGAAGCCCGGTGACACGCCGGGCGCAGAGGCGCCCCCGGGAAGAATCTGGCGAAGCCGACCGGAACGCGACCGGCTACGACACCGCGGTGTGGTACTGCTCGTTCGCGAGCGACCGCGTGATGAACTGCCGGATCCGCTCCCGGCCGCCGTTGTCCAGCTCGACGAACGCCAGCCCGTGCTCGGACTGCCCGTCCGCATTGCGCCCCGAACGCACGATCTGCGCCCGCCCGCGCACCGCCAGCCGCTCCGGAAGATCGATTTCGAGCGACACGACGCTCCGCATCGGGAGCTCCTGCTCCGACTTCAGGCAGACCCCCGTCTCGCTGACGTTCTCCACCAGCGCCAGATGCCGCTGCGCCGGCGCTTCCTGCCCCGTCGAGAACCGCGCCGTGAGCTTCTTCTCCACCCGCCGCGCCCTCACATAGAACGCCATCGGCGGCGCGTCGGAATGCAGATGGTTGAACGCCTTCAGGATCTCGCCGCGCGCGTACGGTTTCTCGATGTACGCCGAGGCCCCGGCCGCGAGCGCCGCCGGCACGAGATTCCGCGTCTCCGGGGTGGACGTCACCGCGATCCGCAGCCAGGGCGCGATCTCGCGCAGATGCGCCGTCGCCGCCACCCAGCCGACGCCGGGGGTTTCGGGATGATCCGGAAGCGACAGGTCGAGCGCGACCGCCCAGGGGGTCAGCCGCCAGACAGCGTCGACGAGCGCCTTCCCGTGCGAGACGGTTCCCTGGAACGTGTACGGGGTGCCGCGCATCAGGGTCGCCAGCGAAACGGCGGCGACGGAGTTGGGATCGGCGACGAGGACGGTGCGGGCCATGCGGCGTTCTCCAGCTGAAGAGGCCTTTTTGGTGTGGGAAGCATGGCAACTGTCCGATAAAAAAGCCATAAGAATCTCAAGCGAATGCTGATTTTTGATGGGGTCGCAGTTCGGTCGTAAAGCGTTGTGGATATGTGCATTAAGACAATCCACGCTCCCGATCGCGTGCAAAAGTGCACCCGAATTTTCCAGACCAGCCCGTCGATCCCTGCACGCAACCCGAATCTGCTCGATTTCCGACTCCCCCCGCGCATACCATCCGCCCCCCATGGACCACGACCTCGCCAATCGCTACACCCGCGTCGCCCTCTCCATCTCCAACGCCCTCACCCCGGACTCCACCCTGAACGCCCGCATGACCACCGTCGCCGACCAGATCTGGGAGGAATTCGGGAACGGCCGCCCCGTCTCCTGGGTCGGCTTCTACCTCCTCGGCACCGGCGAGATGACCCTCGGTCCCCGCCGCAACAAACCCGCCTGCTCCCCGATCGGGCTCCACGGCGCCTGCGGCACCTGCGCCACGTCCGGAAAAACCCTCATCATCCGCGACGTCAAAGACCTCGGCGACAACTACATCGCCTGCGACCCGCGCGACCGCAGCGAAATCGTCCTTCCCGTCCGCAACCGCGCCGGACAGATCCTCGGCGTCCTCGACCTCGACAGCCACCAGGTCGGCGCCTTCAGCGAACTCGACCAGCGCGCCCTCGAGGAAATCATCCGCGATCACCTGGACGGCGCCTGACGCGCCGCTCATTGCGCGCCGCCCCGACCCGGATTAGGATGCCCGCATGAAGCGCGCCCTCCTCCCGTTCGCCGTGCTCGCCGCCCTCGCCCTCGTCGCCACCGCGGGAATCTTCTTCACCCGGGGTGACGACACCCCCGAACTCCCTCCCGAGATCCCGAAGACCGGCAAACTCTCGTCCAAGGCGGTCGCGATCGAAGAGAAGGCGCGGACGCTCCAGGACGTCTGGCGGAACAACGAGATCGCCTTCCGGGACAAAAAAGAGTTCCGGGCGCTCGCGGACCTGCACCGCGACTTCCCCGCACTCGCCGCAGAGGCGCGCGCCATCCAGGGGGACACGAAGACCGAATCCGACGCCCTCCCGCACCTCATCGCTTCGCTCGACGCCAGCGGCCGGATCGCCGGCGTCTTCGTCATGTACCACGTGAACGAGTCGATGGCGACCGCGGAGTCGTGGGCGAAGGCGAAGGAGGACGCGGCGCTGGCCAACGCGGAGTGGAAGGCCTGGAAAGACGGGACGCAGACGCTTTCGCGCGAGGCCGCGCCCGCGAAGGCACCGTAAGCCCGTCCGCCCTACCGCTCGACCTCGTGGAAGAACATCCGGGGTTTTCCGCCCGCCATCACGACCACCCAGACGCCGCGGCCCGTGCCGGATTGTCCGCGCTTGAAGCGCACGACGTAGAACGAGACCCCATCCCGGCAGGACCGGAGTCCACGACGCAGCCTCGGCGGCGCGCCGACCTCGCTCCCCTTGAAGTACCTCTGCACGGAGACCTCAAGGTCCGTCACCTTCGCAAGCTGCTCAACCTCCCGCAGCATCGCCTCCGACATCTTCGCCATGACCGAATCGTAGTCTTTCACCATGGCGGCAGCCGGCTCGGGCTCGAACGAGGCCTCGATCCAGCGCGTCGCCTCCGGGAGCTTCCACTCCTCGACCCGTGCGGCCATGTCCGCGCCCGCAGAGGACTGGGCCGCCAGGAGGTCCTTGACCGCCGCGAGCACCGCGGCGGAGGCGTCCTCCACGGGGGGCGCGGGGTCGACGGCGGGCGACGGCC
>JABWAY010000262.1 GCA_013360825.1 Candidatus Brocadiia bacterium
ACCGCCCCGCGGAGATCCGAGAACGGCGGCCCGCCGCCGCCCGCCTCCAGCCGGATCCGGTCCGCCGCGAGCCCCGAGGCGCCCGCAAACGTGAGCCAGAAGAACGCGTCCAGAAACCCCTCGCGCGCCGCCAGAAACCGCGCGCGCCGCCGAAGCCCCTCGAGAAACCGCTTCATTCCCGCCATTGTCGCCGCCCCGGCCGGGCGCGCTACTGGAACCCGCCGAGCACCAGGATCCCCACGTTGAACGCGCTGTGCGCCCCCAGGCAGGTCTCGATCCCCTTCTTCACGTGGATGATTCCGAACAGGATCCCGACCACGAAGACCTGCATGAACTTGATGATCTCCGGATTCATCGTCCCGGCATGCCCGGCCGCCCAGATCGCCGAGGAGAGGAGGACGGCGCAGACCGTGCTGAACCGCGCGCCGCGGAACAGGCGGCGCAGGGCGTTGAGGAGGAACAGCCGGACGAAGATCTCCTCCCAGAAGGCGGCGGCGAGGCCGAACCCGAGCACGAGAGGGATGTTTCCGGCGAAGATCTCCGCGACCTCCTCCGTCCCCGGGGCGGGCTGCGGGGGCGAACCGGTCAGCTGCTGGCAGCCCCAGAAGAGGCCGATCGAGTAGATCAGGGCCACGCCGCCCGCCACCAGCGCGATCCCGGTGCGCTCGGCGGCCGCGCGCAGGGTCCCCGCCTTCCGGCGCCAGAGTCCGTTCGCGACCGGGAACGGCGGCGTCTTCTCCTTCTCGGACAGCCAGGCGCCGGTGGCCGCCATCACGAACGTCGAAATGAAAAATGCGGGGAGAAGCACGATCGCGGTGGCCGACAGGACGTCGCGGAAGTAGTCCGCCTCGAAACTGCGGTCCGACACCTGCGCCAGCGCGGCGATCACCAGCAGCTGCATCGCCCCTACCGCCGAGGCCAGGACGAGCGCCGCCGGCGTGTGCCGCGCCACCTCCCGCCGGCGCCTCACGAACAGCGACGCCCCCGCCGCAAACGACAGCACCGATGCGGCAATGTAGACGAACACCGCATTCTGGAATCCCGACGACGCCATGGTCCCGAGGAGGCTCACTTCGTCCGGTGCCGCACCTTTTCCATCATCGGAACCAGTTCAAACGGCGTGTCCCGCGCATCGTCCCGGCAGGGACGCTTCCGCGGCTCGTGGCAGCTGAGACAGATCCGCTGCACGACGCAGGTCGGACACTTTTCGTCGAACGAAAACACCGTCGCCTTCCGCTCCGCAACGGACTGCGCCTCGACATGCTTCTTCCCCGGACCGTGACAGGACTCGCACCCGACATGGTCCCGCCCCGGCGTCGCCTCCTCGGACTGGAACCCGCCCTTGTGCCCGTGCCCCGTCGTGTGGCACGCCAGGCACTCCGGGTCGGTCCGGCCGGCGGGGGGAAGGGACCTGAACGCGCGGGCGTGGTCGGTCCCGGCCCACTGGGGGTGAACCTCCTGGTGGCAGGGCGTGCAGGCCGCGCTCCCGACATATTCGCTCTTGCCGCACGCCTCCCGGTACATCTGGTCCTTCAGCTTGCCGATCAGGCGTGTCCGGTCGTCGAATTTCACGAACTCCGCCGCGGCGCGCTGCGGGTGGGCGACGAACCGCATCGCCGCGCCGAAATCGGAGAAGAGGGAGAAGTTGGTGGTGTGGCAGGGGGCGCAGGTGGCGAGGTACTGCGCCTGCGTGGTCCGGCCCGCCCCGGCGTGGGTCCGGGACGGCTGGTGGCAGGACTCACACTGGACGTCGGCGAGCGGGCGGTGCGCGCGCCGGTCGGAGTATCCCCCCTCCTGCTGCCAGCCGACGACGTGGCACCCGATGCAGCCGTCGTCCGTGTCGCGCCGGATCACGACGAGATCCTCGAGGGCGGCGGAGTGCGGCGTCATCAGCCAGTCCTTGAATTCGCTGCGATGGCAGGCGGCGCAGGCGAGGGCCCCCTGGAAGTCCGGCCGCGGCTTCGGGACGATCGCCGACGGGAGACGGAACTCCCCGCGTGCCTGCGCTTCCAGCCGGAGCATCGACCGCAGCGCCCAGGCCACATGGTCGGGGTTCCAGGCCGACCCGGGAAAGTGCGCCTGGACGACCGCGCCGTCGGGGCTGACGACCAGGACGGCGGGGCGAAGCGCGATATCGACGCGGATTCCCGCGGGGGAGGTGTATCCGAGCGCGGCCCCGACCTGGGGCGCGACGGCCCCGGACATCCCCGCGACCTGCGCCGCGACCGCCCGGGCCTGCGTCTCCGCGTCGGGAGCGACCCAGTACGCCTTCGCCTGTTTCTCCGCGGACGCTCCGCGCGCGGCGAAGGCGAGCGCCTCCGCCGGATCCTCCCCCGCGCCGAGGACCGCGACGACCGCCCACTCCCCGCCGACGGCTTTCCCGTCCACCTCGAAGGCGGGGAGCTTCGGCCAGTCGCAGATCACGCGCGCCTGGTACTCCCAGACGTCGTCCCCGGCGGGACGGGGCGCGGCCGCGGGCGGGCCGTCTTCGGCCAGGGCGCCCTGCCGTCCCGGACCCGCTGTCCAGACTGCGGCGGCCAGGGCCAGGGAGGCGACGGCGAGCAGGCGGGGGCGGGACATGACGGAATTATGCCTCATCCGCGGCGGGACGGGTGCATCCCTTGCCGGTTTCGGCACGCCCCCGGGTCCGGCGCGCCGGATTCCGGGAATACCCGGGCGCTACCGGGCGCCCCCGGCGATCGCCGGCACGATCGAAATCTCGTCCCCGTCCTTCACGGGCGTCGCCTCCCCCTGGAGAAAGCGGGCGTCCTGCTGGTTGACGAAGACGTTCAGGTAGCGCCGCACCTTCCCCGTCGCGGGGTCGCAGAGCTTGTCCTTCACGCCGGGAAACGCCTTCTCCATCCCCGCGATCACCTCCGCCACCGTCGTCCCGTCTGCCTGCACTTCCGCGCTGCCGGTCAATTTCTGGAGCGGCGCCGGAACCCTGACCTTGATGCCCATCGAGCTCTCCTTGCCTGCGGGTGGGATTTCAACTGCGGATCGGGACCGCGACGAATTTCGCCGAGTGCTCCGGGAACGCCATGTCGTCGTCCAGCGTCCACGCGGTCATCTCCTTGTACTGCCCCTTCTCGACCGCGGCAATGACATACACATAGCTTCCGAGGGCGCGGCTCCGGTCCCCTTCGCTCGGGCGGGCCGGGTGATCGGGGTGGGAGTGGTAGAAGCCGACGACGTCGAGCCCGTCGGCGCGCGCCTCGCGGGCGATCCGCTCGAAGTCGGCGGGGGCGAGGTCGTACCAGACCGCGGGGCGGTCGGTGTTTTCGTTGGCCGCGGGAACGGCGCGGACGACCTCGATGTCGTCGCCGGATCGCCGCCCGACGAAGACACCGCAGCACTCGTGCGGATAGGCCCGCTCGGCGTCCGCCACGATCGCCCGCCGTCCGTCAGCGCTGATCGCCAGCAACGATATCCTCCCAGACCGGCGTTGAAAGATAGCGGTCGCCGCCGTCGGGCAGCACCGTCACGACCACGGAACCGGGGTTCGTGCGCGCGACCTCGACCGCCGCATGCACCGCCGCGCCGCTCGAGAACCCCGCGAGAATCCCCTCCTCCCGCGCCAGGCGCAGGACCATCCGGTACGCGTCCTCCGTCTCGACCTCCATCCTGCGGTCCGCCAGCCGCGGGTCGTAAATCGCCGGCACGATCGCGCTCGCCATGTGCTTCATCCCCTCCAGCCCGTGGATCGCCCCCGTCGGCTCCACCGAAATCAGCGTCACCCCCGCCTTCCGCTCCCGCAAGAACCGCCCCGTCCCCATGAACGTCCCGCTCGTGCCGAGCGACGCCACGAAATGCGTGACCCGCCCGGCGCTCTGCTCCCAGATCTCCGGCCCCGTCCCCTCGTAGTGCGCCCGCCAGTTCGCGTCGTTCCCGTACTGGTCCGCAAAGAAATACCGCCCCGGATCCTTCTCCACGATCTCCCGGCAGAGACGGATCGCCCCGTCGCTCCCCTCAAACGGCGACGAATACCGGATCGCCGCCCCATACCCGCGGATCATCGCCTTCCGCTCCGGACTCACGTTCTCCGGCATCACCAGCTCCACCGGGATCCGAAGCGCCGCACTGAGGAACGCGTAGGCGATCCCCGTGTTCCCCGAGGTGGAGTCGATCAGCGTCCGCCCCGCCAGCAGCCCCCCCGCCTGCGCCTCGCGCACGATCCGCGCCGCCGCACGCACCTTCACCGACCCGCTCGGATTCAGCCACTCCGCCTTCGCCAGCACCGTCGACCCGGTCGCCGCGGACAGCCGCCGCAACGGAAGCAGCGGGGTGCGGCCGATCGAATCCGCCAGGGTCGGGAGCGCGTCCAGCGGATTTTCAGGCGCTGCGCTCATGCGTCACCGGCCGGCGTCACCCAGCTCCTTCCCGCCCTTCCCCTTCTTGACCTCGAATTCCCGCTCGTACATCAGCACCAGATCCGCGAAACTCCGCCGGTCCACCACCTCGCTCATCGCCTCCTGCACCTGGCTCCAGATCTCGCGGAAATGTCTCCCGCCGGCCTCCTCGGTTTCGTTCGCGCCTGCCCCGCGGGTCACCATGAGCGGCCCGTCGATCACGCGCAGCACCTCGCCGACGGAAATGTCCTGCGGCTCGCGCGCCAGCCGGTACCCTCCCTTCGCCCCGCGCTCGCTCCGGACCAGCCCGGCGCGCTGGAGCTGGATCAGGATCTGCACGAGGTACTGGGAGGGAATCGCCTGCGCCTCGGCGACCACGTGGATCTGCGTGGGACGCGGACTGCCCTGCCGCTTGGCGAGCTCGAACATCGCCAGGCACGCATACTCCGCTTTTGCGCTGATCTTCATGCGGCTCCCGGAAGGAAGGGGACATGGTAGCGGCGGCGGGGGCGGGGTCAATGGGAGAACGGAGCGCTCAAGCCCGGGGGGCGCGCGGCCGATGTCTTACACGTGAAGCCGAGACTGCTGCCGGCCTTCCTGATCCTCGCCGCCGGATGCGGCCCTTCCACGCCGGTTCCCGCGGGCGACCCGCCCGCGCGGACGGCGACCCCCGGGATTTCGGAGGCGGTCGCGAAGCTCGGGTCGGACGACTGGGACGAGCGGAGGGACGGCGCGGAGGCGATCCTGGCGGCGGGGCGCGACGCGCTTCCGGCCCTGGCGGAGGCGCGGCAGAGCACGGACCTCGAGGTCAGCTCCAAGGCGTGCCAGCTGACGCGGATCCTGGAGGAGGAGCCGATCGTGTGGGTCGGGACGCAGGACGACCGGTGGGAGAACGCGGAGAACTGGTCGCCGAAGCAGGTTCCGACGGCCTGGTCGCGTGCGATCATCCCCCAGACGCCGAAGCCGCTCTTTGCGCCGACGATCCGGGAGACGGCGGAGGTCCACGAACTCGTCCTCCTGCGGCGCTCCGAACTGACAGTCGAGGAGCAGGCGCGTCTCACGGTGAGCGGCCGGATGCGGACGCGGGGCGTGCTCCGCGCGCTGGGAGTCGTGGATTCGAACTCGACCGACTGATCCCCGCCCGGCGCCCTACTCCCCGGCGGGAATCCGCCAGAGCTGGCGGCGCGCGGCGGACTGCACCTGATAGTCGCCGTCCCCCGCCTCGACCGCGCGGAAAAACTCCCGCAGCCCGGGGTTCCGGAGGCTGCCGACCGCTTCGAGCGCAGCGACGCGCACCGCCGGGTCCGGATCGAGCAGGACCGCGTCGCGGAACGCCGGCACGGTCCCGAAATCCATGCGCCCGCCCAGCGCGGAGGCGGCGGAAATCCGGACTTCCGGGGAGGGGTCGAGCCGGAGGGCGCGAAGAAGCGGCTCGGTGGCGACCGGCCCGGCATGGCGCCCCGCGAGTTCCGCCGCGCGCCCCCGGATCGCAGGCCGCGCGTCGTCGCGCAGAAGACCGGCCAGCAGCGTCGCGGAACGGGGACGCG
>JABWAY010000263.1 GCA_013360825.1 Candidatus Brocadiia bacterium
GGCGCGGGCGCCGCTCGGCGACCCCGCGGGCCGGCCGGTGGCCGCAGATCCCGGGGCGTCCCGCCTCAGGCTCGCGGATCTCCTCGCCGATCTCGCCCCCACGAGGCCTGCCGGGCCCCTCCTGGGACCCGGGGATGTGCGCCCTTCCGGGAATTCGCGGATGGGCGGCGGAGAGGGCGGAGGATCGGCCGAGCGCTCCTGGCTGGCGCCGGTCGCGCGCCAGGCGGGGATGCGGGGAGTCCGCCCCACCATGCTTCCCGGGAACCTCGCCCTTGCCCGCGCCGCCGTCCTCCGGGCGGCCCCGGGCGGGCCCCCCGCCGACGTCTTCTGGCAGCGGTACACCGGCGATGCCGGGGAGATGGTCCTGATTCAGGCCCCCCGGGAGTCCGCCGCGTGGCTCTCCTCCGTCCCCCTGCCGGCCGGCTGGATCCGGCTGGTCGGCGAACGCCACGGCGCGGCCGTCCTCCTGGCCTCCCCCTCCGCCGACGAGGCGGCGCTGCGCAAAGTCCTCGAGACCCTGGCACTTCTCCCGGAATAATCCGGAATTCCTGCGGGATTCAACCTCCCCGGGTGTCCTTGCCCGTGAAACTCACAACACAGGAGACGGGATATGCGCCTGATCGCAATCGGACTGGTCGTTCTCGGGTCGATCCTTCCGGCCCGCGCCGACGTCGGCCCGAAGCCGCGGATGTACGCGGAGGGAATGGTCCCCCGCGGCGACATGGAGGGGCTGGAGATCGAGATGACGGCGGAGGAAGTGAACCTGACGCTGGAGGCGACGGGGGAGAAACGGTCGGAGAAACTTGTGGTGGACGCGGTCTTTTACATGACGAACCTCGGCGACGCGGTGGAGATTGAAGAAGGGTTCCCGGTCGGGCCCGTGCCGAACATGAGCAAGTTCAAGGTCGAGATCGACGGGAAGCCGGTCGATTTCGAGCTGGTGAATCTCCGGCCGGGGGCGCCGAAGACCAAGCGCCGCGGCGTGGAGGACGAGGCCGGGGACTACTGGTACATCTGGAAGGCGAAGTACCCGGCCCGCGCGCCGAGCCGGCGCGTCGTGCACTACGAGGTCGGCCTCCATCACCGGTACTACACCGGCGTGACGACGAGCTACGTCCTCCACACGGGGGGGCCGTGGAAGAACGCGATCGGGAAGGCCGTGGTCACGCTTCGCACAAAAAACCTGCCCGCGGCGCACATCTTCGCGCTCTCCCCGACGCGCGGACTTTCCCGCACGGGGGATGTCTGGACGTGGACGTTCGAGAACCTGGAGCCGACCGAGGCGGACAACATCCGGATCGGGTACGACTGCGAGGAGACCTGGGAGGAGGAGATCGAGCGGCTGAAGCCCATGGCCGAGCAGTTCCTCGGCGCAAAGTTCCGGATGTGCACACGCCGACTGGAGGCCGCGTGCCGGGATGGGCGCAGGACAATGACCGAGTCCGAGCTGGCCGACGTCTGCGCGGCGCTGAAGGCCGCGGTGGCGGAGGCGGTGGCGACGGAGACCGGCATGGAGGTGAAGGCGTACCCCTCGGACAAGTATCCGACGACCTCGACGCGGTGGGGGGAGTTCCTGTTCGAGACCTACGGGGCGGTGGTCGATCTGGCGGAGGCGCATCCCGCAAGTGTTGAGGTCGCAGAGGTGCTGTCGGTGTGGACGCGGCTCGCGCAGGCGCTCTCCGCGGGGACGCTGATCGCGGACAAGCAGAAGGTCGAGCCGAGGAAGTGGTCGACCGAGGGGCAGAGGGCGGCGTTCGAGGAGGCGGTGAAGCGCGGCTCCGCGCTCGTGAAGCAGAAGTAACCGACGGGGCCCTGCCTGCGATCCGCGGGCGGGGCCCCGCTGTTTCCGGCAGCGCCGTCTACTTGAACCCCGGCGCCTTTTTGGCCTTCACCGCTTCATAGGCGGTCCGGAAATCCGGGTGGAGCATGCAGAGCGACTGTGCCTGCGCCTCGGACTCGAGCGCCTGCGACAGGGAGGCGCCGAGCTGGCGGTTGAGGAGCGTCTTGGTCATGGCGAGGCCGAACGCCGGCCCGGCGGCGAACTTCGCCGCGAACTCCGACGCCTTCGCGGCGAGCTGGTCGGCGGGGACGACGGCGTTCAGGAACCCGGCCTTCAGGGCTTCGTCGGCGCCGAAGACGTCTCCGGTCATCAGCCACTCGGTCGCCTTCGTCCAGCCGACGATGTGCGGGAGGAGGAACGTCGCGCCCATGTCCGCCCCGCTGATCCCGACCTTTGTGAACACGAAGCCGAATTTCGCCTCGGGGACCGCCAGGCGGACGTCGGAGGCCATCGCGACGATCGCCCCGGCGCCGACGCAGGCGCCGTTGATCGCCGCGACCACCGGCTGCGGCGCGCCGCGCATCGCTTCGACCAGGTCGCAGGTCATCCGCGCGAACCGGTAGACGTCCTCGGAGTCGCGCCCGAACAGCTGCGAGATGATTTCCTCGCGGTCGCCGCCGCTGCAGAATCCGCGGCCGGTGCCGGTGAGGACGACGGAGCGGACGTCGCGCCGGGCGACGAGGGAGCGGAAGAGGTCGCGGAGTTCGCCGTAGACGCCGAATGTGAGGGAGTTCAACGTGTCCGGGCGCGTGAACGTCACGCGGCCGACCCCGTCCTTCTCCTCCCACCGGAACGTGGTCGGGTTCATCGGGCGCCGTCCAGCGGCAGATACGCCGTCCCCTTGATCTCCACCTGCGCGCCCTCCTCGACCAGCCCCGCGACGACGACCGCCGCCATCGCCGGGAAATTCTTCCCCATGACCGCACGCCAGACCTCGCCCAGCTTCTTCACGCTGTCGAGGTACGCCTTCTTGTCCGTCAGGTAGATCGTCATCTCCGCGACATGCTCCGGCCCGCCGCCCGCGTGGCGGACGACGTCCATGAAGTTCCGGAGCGCCTGGTCGAACTGCCCGATGAAGTCCTTCGAAACGATCCGGTGGGCCTGGTCCCACGCGACCTGCCCGGCGACCTCGAGCGCCCGGGCGCCCCGGCCGGCGAGCATGCCGTTGTTGTACCCGGACGGTTTTCCGAGCGTCGCGGGGTTGATCGCGGAGAGGATGTTCATGGGGGCGATTGTAGGGTGTGGCGCGCCGGAGGAAAGCAACGGATGGGGAATTGCCGCGCGGGACGGGTTCGGGGGATACTGGCGCATCCCGAACGTCCCCCTCCCGGAGCCGCGCGTGAAGAAGCCCGACGACGATGATCTCCCCGCGAGCCCGCCGGGGCACGAGACGCTTCAGGACGTCGTGGATCGGATCGTGTCGCGGCGCTCCCTCCTGAAGGGCGGACTCGGGCTCGCGGCATCGATGATCCTCGGGGTCCCGGGCGCGGGGTGCAGCGGGGACCGGCCGCAACCGGTCCCGGGACCGTCGCCGATGGGGTTCATCCCGGTCGGCGCCTCGAGCGGGGACCAGGTGATCGTGCCCTTCGGGTACGTCGCCCGCGCGATCGCGCCGTGGGGGAGCCCCCTGTTCTCCGACTCGCCCCCCTGGAGGCCGGACGGATCGAATACGGCCGACGATCAGGCCCGGCAGGTCGGCGACAACCACGACGGAATGACGTTCGTCCCGTTTCTCGACGCCGCAGGGAAGGAACGCAGCGACGAGGGGCTGCTCGTCGTGAACCACGAGTACGTGAACACCGAGTACTTCTACCGTCCGGAAAAGGGGGTCCGGTACCCGGGTCCCTGGACGTCGGACAAGGTGCGGAAGGCGCAGAACGGGCACGGCGTCTCGGTCCTGCACCTGAGGCGCGGGGGGGAGGGGACATGGGAGGTGGTGATCGGGTCCCCGCGGAACCGCCGGATCACGGGGAACACGCCGATGCGGATCACTGGTCCCGCGGCCGGCGATCCGCTCCTCCGCACCGGGGCGGACCCGACCGGGTCGCGGGTCCTCGGAACGCTGAACAATTGCGCGAACGGATGGACGCCGTGGGGGACCTTCCTGACCTGCGAGGAGAATTTCCACAACTACTTCGGCTCGGACCGCCCGGCCACGCCGGCGACGGAGGCGCAGCGGCGGTACGGAATCCGGCACGGGCCCTCCCCCGCCGGCTGGGAACTCCACGACCCCCGCTTCGATCTCGCCGGAGAGCCACATGAGAGCCACCGCTTCGGATGGGTCGTCGAGTTCGATCCGATGGATCCGGACGACGTCCCGCGGAAACGGACCGCGCTGGGGCGCTTCAAACACGAAAACGCGGCGGTCGTGCTCGCGGCGGACGGGCGGGTCGTCGTGTACATGGGGGACGACACGGCCGGGGACTACATCTACAAGTTCGTGTCGGCGGGGCGGTTCGATGCGGCGCGGCCGGCTGCGAACCGGGACCTGCTGGACACGGGAACGCTCTTCGTCGCGCGGTTCACCGACGGCGCCGCGCGTGGGGACGGGATGGGGGCGGGGGAGTGGCTCGCGCTCGACCGGGAGCGGTCGCCGGTTCTCGCCGCCGACCGCCGGTTCGCGAGCCAGGCCGAGGTGCTGGTCTGGGCCCGTCTGGCGGCCGATGCGGTCCGGGCGACGCGCATGGACCGCCCCGAGTGGGTCGCGGTCCACCCCTGGACGCGCGAGGTGTACTGCACGCTGACCAGCAACGGGGGGCGCGCCCCGTCGGATGTGAACGACGCGAACCCGCGGGGCCCGAACGGCTTCGGACAGATCATCCGCTGGCGGGAAGCCGGCGGCGACCCCGGCTCGACGGCGCCGTTCGACTGGGACCTGTTCGTGCTCGCCGGGAACCCGTCCCTGGCGTCCCACCCCGCGTCGCCGAACGTCACCCCGGAGAACATGTTCAACTGCCCCGACGGAATCGGGTTCAGCCCCGACGGCCGGCTCTGGATCCAGACGGACGGAAGCGTTTCCAGCGCGGGTCCGTACGCCGGCCACGGGAACAACCAGATGCTCTGCGCCGATCCCGCCACCCGCGGAATCTGGCGTTTCCTCGTCGGCCCCTCCGGATGCGAGATCACCGGGCAGGCCTTCACGCCGGACCAGCGGACGCTGTTCATCAGCATCCAGCACCCGGGGGAGGCCGGCGATCACCCCCGCGTGCCGGCGGTCCCTTCCGGATTTTCCGCCGCGGAGTACCTGGCGCACAATCCGCTCGCGTTCAGCCAATGGCCCGATCCGGCGGGGGGACGGCCGCGCTCTGCGGTGGTGGTTGTGACGCGGAAGGACGGCGGGGTGATCGGGAGCTGAAGCGACCGATGCCTCAGGCCTCGTCGGGGAGCGTCACGGTCTTTTTTCCGTTCACCTCGCGGATCACCGGTCGCGTGACCGGGATGGCGGCCGCGCGGCGCGCTGCGAGCAGCGCCGGGATCGATTCCTGCCCGCGCAGGTCCATCAGATTCCGGATCGTCGGGAAGACCATTGCCAGCCGACCGGCGGCGTTTTCGGCAACGGCCTCGCCCGGATCAAACCACCTCAGTTCGACGGCCTCCTGCGCGTCCGCGCGTGGCTCGACCGCATCGCCGACCGCCGCGAGGTAGAACGCGGTGTCGAACCGTTTCGGCACCCCCTCGGGGGTGACCCAGCGCGAGGTCAGCACCAGGTCCTCCGCGCGCAGATCGATCCCCGCTTCCTCCCTGAGCTCTCTCACCGCGCAGGCCCGGAACGTCGCCTCCTCATCCGCGCCCCGGTCCGCCGGTTCGACCGTTCCCCCCGGGAAGACCCAGTTTCCCGGCACGAACGTGCTCCGGTCGCTTCGGCGCATGAGGAGAACGCGGAACGGCTCCCCGCGGAGAACGAGGATGCTCGCGGCGGGGACGATGGGGACGTCGCGCGGGCCGGTCCCTGCTCCGCTCGGGAGCTGGTCGTCGCGGACGTCGTGCCGGCTCACTCCGGCTCCCCGGCGCAGCGCGCCACGGCGACGACATGGCCGTCGGGGTCGGCGTG
>JABWAY010000008.1 GCA_013360825.1 Candidatus Brocadiia bacterium
CCCCGCCCCCAGCGCCCCGCCCCGCGGCCGGAACCCGAACCCGCCACCCCGGCCGCCGCGAGCCGTTCCAGCGCCGATTTCGTCGCCCCCGCTCATCCCCCGACCGCCGTCGTCCAGCCCTCCTTCCTCCTCGAAACCGCGCCGGTCCCGGGCGCCGCGTCCCTCTCCTACGCCCAGGACGACCGGTTCCAGTACCGCTCCCAGGTCGGAGATCTCCTGAAGCGCGGCGAAAAGCTCCAGGCGGTCAACCTGCTCCGCCAGAAGACGGGAGCGTCGCTCCTCGAGGCGCTGAAGCAGATCGAGACGTGGGGATAGACCGGGGTCGGCCCGCCGGAAATCCCTTTCCGTCCCCGTCCGCGCGGAGAGAATGACGCCCCTTCTCACCAGGGAGACCTGACATGGCAAAGCAGGACGGCACGGGGCCCTACAAAAAGCGCAAGATCGACCCGGTCGGCATCCGGCGCGGAATTTCCGCGGCGGACCTGATCGACGGCTACTACCTGGCGTACAACTCCGCGCGACTCAAAGAGGCGGCGCAGCTCCTCGTGAAGAAGGTGCTGGAGCCGGACGTCACGGTCGGGGTTTCCCTGAGCGGAGCGCTCACCCCCGCCGGGCTCGGCGCGGGCGTCCTGATCCCGCTGATCGAGGCCGGGTTCATCGACTACATCGTCTCGACCGGCGCGAATCTCTACCACGACATCCATTTCGGCATCGGGTACGACCTTTTCGAGAGCACGCCGTTCGTGGACGACGTGGATCTCCGGAAGCGGAAGCTGATCCGGATCTACGACATCGTGTTCGACCAGGACGTGCTGCTCGACAGCGACGCGTACGTGCGGCGGGTCTGCCGGCAGCCGGAGTTCCAGAAGACGATGGGGACGACGGAGCTGCACTGGCTGCTGGGGAAGTACGTGGACGCGACGGAGAAGGCGCTGGGGATGAAGCGGCGGTCGCTTCTGGCGGCCTGTTACCGGGCGGACGTCCCGATTTTCACGCCGGCGCCGGGGGACGGGACGATCGGGATGAACATTGCGGCTGCGGAGCTCACGGGATCGGCGCTGAAGCTGGACATGACGCGCGACATCTGTGAGAGCGCCGCGTACGTCTACGACGCGAAGGCATCGGGCGGGAAGTCGGCGGTCCTGATCCTGGGCGGGGGAACGCCGAAGAACTACATGCTCCAGACCGAGCCGTTCATCCAGGAGATCCTGTACGTGAACGAGAAGGGGCACGACTACTTCATCCAGATCACGGACGCGAGGGCGGACACGGGCGGGCTGTCGGGGGCGACACCGAACGAGGCGGTGACGTGGGGGAAGGTGGACCCGGAGCAGCTGCCGGATTCGATCGTCTGCTACACGGACTCGACGATTGCCGCGCCGCTGCTGGCGGCGTACATGCTTTCCCGGCACAAGCCGCGGGCGCTGAAGCGGCTGTACCGGAGGCGGGAGGCGGTGGTCGGGGCGCTGGTGAAGGCGGGGGCGAGGCAGAAGAAGCGGATTCTGGGGGTTGAGCAGCGGATGGCCGGGCATGTGACGGGGAAGGGGCGCGGGGGGAACCGCGGGCGGTAGGGGGGTACCAGCCTCAGCCGATCCGTCTTGAGACTTGTCTTTTTCCCGGAGTTGAGCAAAATGACCCGGGCGCGGCCTGCTCGGGCCCGATTTCCGCTGGAACCGGATGGCACGATACATGCAGACCAACGGGGACAGCACTCGTTGTCTTTTCCGAGCCCGGGGGGGTCACCGTGAGCGAGCATCCTGAAACGCCCGTCCCGCCTCAGGAGGACGGGGAACTGGATCGGCGGGGGTTCCTCGCCCGCGCATCCGCCTATGCCATGGGCGCGGGCCTCGTCACGAGCTACGGCTGCTTCGCCGCCATGGCGGGGCGCTACCTCTACCCGGCCAGGCCGGCGCCGAAGGCCTGGATGTATGTCGCCGAAGTCGCGGGATTCGGGGTCGGTTCCTCGCTGACCTACACCGCCCCGGACGGCGCGACCGTGGCCGTCGCGCGCCAGAAGTCCGCCGGGAACGTGGACGACTTCATCGCGCTCTCCAGCACCTGCCCGCACCTGGGATGCAAGGTCCACTGGGAGGGCCAGAACCAGCGTTTCTTCTGCCCCTGCCACAACGGCGTCTTCGATCCGTCGGGGGCGCCGGTCTCGGGGCCCCCGTTCGAGGCCGGGCAGTCGCTGCCCCGCTTCCCGCTGCGCATCGAGGGCGGGCTGCTCTACATCGAGGTGGGGCTCGAGGGCCTGCCGACGGGGGAGGAATAGGCGATGGGCATCTCCTCCTGGCTGAAGGAGCGCATCCCGGTCAGCGGCGACCAGCTGCGGGAATTGACGAACGAGCCCGTCCCGAATCACCTCCGCCACTGGTGGTTCTGCCTGGGCGGGACCCCCGCCTATCTGTTCGTGATCCAGATCGTGACCGGGATCCTGCTCGCCTTCTACTACGAGCCCTCCTCGCGCACGGCCTACAACTCGGTGAAATACATCACCGACGAGGCCGCGTACGGGTGGTACTTCCGCTCCGTCCACAAATGGGGCGCGACGCTCATGATCGCGGCGGTGATCCTGCACCAGATGCGGGTCTTCTTCACCGGCGCGTACCGGAAACCGCGCGAGCTGAACTGGATGATCGGGATGTGCCTGCTCCTCCTCACGCTGATCGCCGGGTTCACGGGGTACTCCCTCGTCTATGAACAGCTCAGCTACTGGGGGACGACCGTCGGGGCCAACATCGGGGCGTCCGTCCCCGTGGTCGGGGATCTCTCCAAGCAGATGCTCCTCGGAGGCGAGACCTACAACGAGCGCACGCTCTCGCGGCTCTACATCATCCATGCGGCCATCCTGCCGGTCCTGACGATCGTCCTCCTGGGACTCCACATCACGCTGATCCGCCTCCAGGGAGTCTCCGAGCTCAAATTCTCCTCGGAGAAGGAAGGCGAACCCGCCCACTTCAATTTCTTCCCCGATCACCTGCTCACCGAGATCAAGATCGGGCTCGTCCTCATGATCCTGCTCTCCGTGCTCGCCACGGTCCTTCCGGCCACGCTCGGCCCCCGCGCGGATCCGCTCTCCACGCCGGAGGTCATCAAGCCCGAGTGGTTTTTCTACGTCGCCTTCCGCTGGCTCAAGCTCTTCAGCGGCACCTTCGCCGTCATCACCACCGGATTCATCGTGTTCACCATGTTTGTCTGGCCCTTCATCGACTCGTTCCTGCGCCGCAGGAAGGGACTGGAGGAGGCCAGCGTCTGGGTCGGGATCCTCGCCGTGCTGTCGATCGTGGGTCTGACGGTCTGGGAAGCTGCGGTCGCACATTAGAGGTGATGCCATGACACTGGAATCGAAGCGCCGGGTGATTTTCTTTCTCGGCATGCTGTTCCTGACGTCGCTGATTTTCGTCCAGTGGATGGAGGTCACGCGGAAACGGCAGGAGGCGGGGCTGGACGACGCGCATGTCTCCGTTCCGGCGGCCTCGAAGGGCTGCGTCGACTGCCACACGGACAACACGCCGGGGATCGTGTCGCACTGGAAGGGGAGCACGCACGCGAAGAAGGGGGTGGGGTGTCTTGAGTGTCATGCGGCGGACCCTGCCGACGCGGACGGATATCCCCATTACGGGAAGCACATCGCGACGATCGTGTCGCCGATGGACTGTTCGAAGTGTCACGTGACGGAGGGGAAGGAGTTCGCGACCAGTCACCATGCGAAAGGCGGGAGGATTCTCGCGTCGCTGGACAACTATCTGGCGGAGGTGGTGGAGGGGGCGCGCGTCCCGTTCAATCCGCACTCGAAGACGCTGGGGCGCAGCCACGAGTCGGAGAAGGTGAACGGCGGGGCGAGCGTCGAATCGGGGTGCAAGCAGTGCCACGGGAGTCAGGTGGCGCTGGTCGCGACGGACGGATCGCTGATCACGATGGCGGACCTGAAACCGGGCGAGGACGGAAAGCCGACGAACACGGCGATCCTGCAGAAGATCCAGAAGGACGGGAAGGGGAAGCCCGTGCTGCACAGCAGCACCTGGCCGAACACCGGGATCGGACGCATCAATCTCGACGGGTCGCTCGGCTCCTGCTCGGCCTGCCACAGCCGGCACGATTTCTCGCCGCGGCGGGCGCGCCAGCCGGAGAACTGCGGGAAGTGCCACCTCGGGCCGGACCATCCGCAGGAGGAGATCTACAACGAGTCGAAGCACGGGGTCGCCTACCGGGACCTGCGGGACAAGATGAACCTCGACTCCCGGACCTGGGTGCTCGGCAAGGACTACAGCGCGGCGCCGACCTGCGCGACCTGTCACATGAGCGGCCATTCCCGGAACGGCGGCAAGGTGACCCACGATCCCGGCGAACGCATCAGCTGGACGAACCGCCCGCCGATCAGCCAGGTCATGGACACGGACAAGAACCACGCCGTGATCCTGGAGACCGATCCGGAGAAGCGCCGGGCGCTGATCGCGGATTCCTGGGAGGCGAAGCGGAACCGGATGAAGGACGTCTGCTCGCACTGCCACGCCCCGGACTACGTGAACGGCTTCTACCAGCAGTACGACGACCTGGTCCGGCTGTACAACGAGAAGTTCGCGAAACCGGGGACGGCGATCATGACGGAGCTGAAGAAGCAGGGGCTGCTGACCAAGGCGGACTTCGACGAGGAGGTGGAGTGGGACTGGTACTACCTCTGGCACCACGAGGGGCGGCGCGCGCGTCACGGCGCGTCCATGATGGCCCCGGACTACACGCACTGGCACGGCATGTTCGAGGTGGCGGAGCGGTGGTACACGAAGTTCATCCCGCAGGTGCGCGAGATCGTGGACCACGCGAAGAAGGACGGCAGGGATGAGAAGGCGAAGGCGGTGGAACAGGTCGTCGAGGAGATCATGAACCGGGCCGAGCACCGGTGGCAGAAGGAGCCGCCGAAGCCGCCGGAGCCGAAGTAAGCCGGAGCCGGACCCTCCCGCCGCCGCCGCGCGGGGGAGGGGCGCGGAGAGACCGCGCGGTCCGCCCGGGCGAAATCACTTCACCCCGCCCGGGGTTCCGCCATAAACTTTTCCCTAACTCCCCGCGCTGCGCGAGATTCCCCGATGACTCCCTTCCTCAGCGGACCTCCGTCCGTCCGCCTCGTGAACGCTTTTCACCGTCCTTTCGAGAACGCGGTGGCGACGGCTCGGACCTGCTACTCGGCGAAGGGGATCATCACGCCGGAGGAGGTGGGGGGGGACCGGGAGAAGTCGGAGGAGAAACGCGCGGAGAAGGCGGGGCGGCGGGATTCGCTGGCGCGGTCGATCTACGAGGCGGGGCACCACACGACGCTGCAGCACGCGCATTTCCAGTTCGCGCTCGACCGGGTGAGCCGGCACTGCATCTGGGCGTTTCTGCATTCGCACCCGTTCTACAACTCGGAGCAGGTGAGCCAGCGGTACGTGGAGGTGAAGGAGGGGTATTACGCGGTCCCGCCGCTGACGGGGGAGGCGCTGCGGCTCTACACGGACACCTGCGACGCGCAGGTGCGCTGCTACCAGAAGCTGATCGGCGTGCTGACGCCGATGGTGGGGGAGGAGTACTACCGGCGTTTTGCGGGGAGGCGGACGAATCCGAAGTACGACCGGGAGGTGAAGAAGAAGGCGCAGGAGACGGCGCGGTACGTGCTGCCGGTCTCGATTTTCGCGTACATGTACCACACGGTGTCGGGGCTGACGCTGCTGCGCTACTGGCGGATGTGCGAGCAGCCGGACGCGCCGGCGGAGACGCGGGCGCTGGTCGGGCTGATGGTGGAGGAACTGCTGCGCGCGGATCCGCTCTTCAAGGTGATCCTGGAGGAGCCGGTTCCCGAGGCGGAGCTGCCGGAGACGGCGATTCAGCAGCGGTGGCGGTCGTCCGCGAAGGAATTCTGCGGGGAGTTCGACGCGAAGCTGGGCGGGCGGACATCGGCGCTGACGGGGTGGAAGACGGACAACGAGCGGGGGCTCGCGGACGCGGTGCGCGAGGTGTTCGGGCTGCCGGAGGGGCGGATGACCGACGACGACGCGATCGCGGCGGCGCTGGACCCGCGTTCGAACCGGTGGTTCGGGGAATCGATGAACGTGACGACGCTGTCCCACCTGTCGCGGACGCTTCACCATCCGTCGTTCACGTTCCGCAAGAAGCTCTCGCACACGGCGGACTCCCAGGACCAGCGGCACCGGATGACGCCGGCGTCGCGGCCGGTGCTGCTGGCGCATCTGCACGACGAGCCGGACTATGTGGCGCCGGAGATTCTCCGGCTGTCTCCGGACGGGGACCGGCTGTTCCGGGAGGCGATGGACCGTGGGTGGGACGCGTTCGCGCGGTTGAAGGCGATGGGGGTGCCCGGGGAGTTCGCGCAGTACGTGCTGCCGAACGCGGTGTCGGTGAGGTTTTCGGAGTCGAGCGACCTGCTGAACCTGCACCACAAGCTCAAAGCGCGGCTCTGCTACAACGCGCAGGAGGAGATCTGGCGGGCGTCGAAGGACGAGGCGGAGCAGATCCGGGAGGTCAATCCCCGGATCGGCCGGTACCTGCAGCCGCCGTGCGGGCTGCGGTGGATGGCGGGGATCAAGCCGAGCTGTCCGGAGGGGGACCGGTACTGCGGGATTCCGGTGTGGAAGATTGAGATGAAGGACTACGTGCGGACGATCTGACGGTTGAGGCGGGGGAGGGGTGGCGGCCGGCGCGGCGGGCGGTGGGGCGCGGCAGGCCTGGGAGGGGGGGCTCTCTTCGAGAAAAACTGAGAATCGTGTGGCGTTGAGTCGCTCTATACATTATATATTATAAAGTATAAGCGATTCGAGGGGACGATCTCATGCTCAGCTGGATCGACTGGGTCATCATCGCCGCCTACTGCGGCGGTTTCCTCGGCCTCGGGATCTACTTTAAGTCCAGAAGCGGCAAGAGCTTGAGTGAGTTCTTCCTCGCCGGGAAATCGCTTCCCTGGTGGCTCGCCGGCACCTCGATGGCCGCCGCCGCCTTCTCCGCAGATACCCCCCTCTACGTCACCGCCCTCACCCGGGACGGCGGCATCGCCGCCAACTGGCAGTGGTGGTCTTTCGCATTCTGCCACGCGATCTCCGTCTTCCTCTACGCCCGACTCTGGCGCCGGTCCGGCGTCATGACCGAAAACGAGTTCGCCGAAATCCGCTACTCCGGCAAGCCCGCCGCCTTCCTCCGCGGCTTCAAGGCGTTCCTCTTCGCCGTCCCCATGAACTGCATCCTGATGGGGGGCCTCCCGACGCTCGGGCTGGCCAAGGTCCTGGAGGGGACGGTCGGCTGGAGCCCCTGGGTCTGCATCGGATTCGCGTGCGCGGTGGCTTTCACCTACACGCTGCTCAGCGGCTTCTGGGGGGTGGTCTACGGCGAACTGATCCAGTTCGGACTGGCGATCGTCGGCTGCACCGTTCTCGCGGTGCTGGCCGTGCAGCACGCGGGCGGGATGGAAGCGATGAAAGCGGGGGCGATCGCGGCGCGCGGCGCGGAGACGCTGAATTTCGTCCCCGAGTTCGGGTGGACGGGGTCGTTCATCGACTCCGCGCTTGCCGTGTTCCTCATGTACATCGGGATCCAGTGGTGGTCGAACAAGAACGCCAACGCGGGCGGCGTCCTCGTCCAGCGGATGGCGGCGTGCAGGACGGAGCAGCACGCCCTCGGCGCGACGCTCTGGTTCAACGTCGCCCACTACGCGGTCCGCGCGTGGCCCTGGATCGTCTGCGCCATCGCCTCCCTCGCGCTCTACCCCGGGCTGAAGGACGGCCAGCTCGCCTATCCGATGCTGATGCGCGATCTCCTCCCGGTCGGTCTCCGCGGGCTCATGATCGCCGCCTTCCTCGCCGCGTACATGGGGACGATCAACTCCCAGCTCAACTGGGGCGCCTCCTACCTCACCAACGACCTGTACAAGCGCTTCGTCAACCCCGAGGCCTCCGATGGCCGCTGCCTCTGGGTTTCCCGCGTCCTCATGGGGGCGCTGCTCGCGATCTCCGCCGGCGTCACCTGGCTCATGGTCCACCAGCCCAACGGCCTGGTGAAGACCTTCCAGCTCCTGATCACGATGCAGGCCGGCACCGGCCTCGTCTACCTCCTCCGCTGGTACTGGTGGCGGATCTCGGCGTGGAGCGAGATTGCGGCGGTGGCGGGAAGCGTCGTCGTGGCGTGCACGCTCTATGGTCTGGAGCAGGCGGGGGTCGTGAAACTGAACTTCGTCATGAAGATGCTGACCACGGTCTCGATCACGACGATTCTCTGGCTCCTGGCGGCGTACCTGCTGCCCGGGACGGACATGAAGAAGCTCGAGGAGTTCTTCGCGAAGGTCCGGCCCTCCGGTCCGGGGTGGCGGGCGGTGGCCTGGCGCCTCGGGCTCAGGACGGAGCCGGGGCTCGGGCGCGACCTGGCCGACTGGGGGATCGGCCTCGGGTTCGTCTTCGGGCTGACCTTCGGGATCGGCAAGCTCTGCTTCTTCGAGTGGGGAAGCGGCGCGCTCATGACCGGGGGCGGGCTGGCGGCGGGGGTGCTGCTGCTCGCGCGGTCCCGGCCGCGCCCGGCGGGGACGATCCTGCGGGTGCCGGAGGTCGTGAAGAAGGCCGCGGCGCTCTGACCGGCCGACGGGGACGACGGCGATCCGGGGTGCCTGCCGTCCGTCTGCGCGCAATTGCGCCGGGTCCGGCCGGGCGGGGACGATAGACTGGGCTTCCCGTCATGCGAAGCCTCGACAATCTTCTCCGCAACAATCGTGAATGGGCCGCGCGCCAGAAACGCGAGAAGCCGGACTATTTCGAGAAGCTGCAGTACCAGCAGAACCCGGAGTACTTCTGGATCGGCTGCTCGGATTCCCGCGTTCCATCGAATGAGATCGTCGGGCTGCAGCCCGGGGAGCTGTTCGTCCACCGAAACGTGGCGAACCTCGTCGTGCCGAGCGACCTCAACTGCGTCTCGGCTATTCACTACGCCGTCTCCGATCTGCACGTGAAGCACATCATCGTCTGCGGCCACTACGGCTGCGGCGGGGTGCGCGCCGCGCTGGACGGGCTGGACATGGGGCTGGCCGACAACTGGCTGATGCATGTCCGGGACGCGTACGAGGCACACTTCGAGGAACTCGAGGGGATCACCTCGTACGCCGAGAAATTCCGGCGGCTCTGCGAGGTCAACGTGCTCGAGCAGGTGCGCCATGTGAGCCGGCTTCCGGTGGTGGAGAAAGCCTGGAAGGCCCGGAAGGACCTGACCGTGCACGGGTGGATCTACTCCATCCAGGACGGGCTGATCCACGACCTGCATCTCAAGGCGTCGGGCCAGAGTGAGGCGACGGGGATCCGGTCGCTGAACCGGTCCCGGTTCCGGTCGCGGCGGGACTGACCTGCCCGGGGCCGCGCCCGTTCAGCGGCCGGCCGGCGGGTCCATCCACCAGCTGAGCCGGTGCTTCGCGGCGGGGGCCACGCCGCTGCCGGCGACGGCGGCGAGGCGTTCGTACTCCGCCTTCGCGGCCTTCGCATCCGTCGCCTCCAGCGCACGGGCCGCCAGGAACTCCCCGCGCCGCGCGATCTCGTCCGCACCCTTCGCCGCGTGATCCTCCAGCTTCTTTGCGAGGGACTTCGCTGGGTCCGGGAAGACGTCGGCGAGCGTCCGCAGGCGCGTCCAGGCCTCCGCGTCGAACGCCTTGCGCCGGAGCGAATCCGCCACGGCCGCGTCGAGCCGCTTCATCTCGGTCGACGCCCATGACTCGGCCTTCTTTTTCAGGTCGGCCGCCTTCGCCTTGAGCTTCGCATCCGCGCCGCCGGCCGGCACCGCCAGTGCCTCCATCCCCTCCTTCCACCGTCCGACCCGGAGCGCGGAGCAGGCGGCGCCGAGGTCCCCCTCCTCGAACGGGGCAGGGAGGTCCTTCGGCCCGCAGAGCACCATCATCGTCTCGCGGATGATCACGTGGCACCGCGGGTTGACCTGGTGCCCCATTCCCTCGATCCGGTGCATCTCCACGGGAATCCCGTAGCGCAGCAGGGCGTTCCCCCAGACTTCCATGTCTTTCACGACGTTGACGACACCCTTGACCGCCGTCTCCTCCGAGCCGTAGATCCCGATGTGAGGGACGGCCGGGTAGACCTTCGGGTTCGGTGTGAAGGCCATGCCGCTGTTGAAGAACAGGGCGCGGAACGGGAACTTCGCCGGGTCGCGCTTCCAGAGCGCCATCGAGTACATCCCCGTGTACCCGCCGCCCATCGAGAATCCCTGGAGGTAGAGTTGCGCGGGGTCGACGGGGTGTTCCCGGAGTGAGGTTGCGATCAGCCCGTCGAACGCCCGCCAGCAGACTTCGTCCGGCCAGCGGGGGTCGTTGAATTTCGTGCCCTGCTGGTACTGGACGCCGAGGACGAAGACGGGGAATTCGCGGGTGGAGACGCGCGACATGTTCTTGTGGCGGTTCTGGCCGTTGTCCCCGTTGCCGTGGAGCACGAACAGGAGCGGGTATTTCCGGCCCGGGACGACGCCGTCGGGGATCAGGAGCCAGGCGCTCATGCCGTCCGCGCCTTCGGCGGTCACCGGGATGGTGACGGTTTTTCCCTGTGAAGCGCCGGGCTCCTTCTCGGCTGCGGCGCCGCCGACGGCGACCTGGATCGGGAGGTCGCCGGCAAGGGCGGTCACGGCGGCGAGGGTCAGGATCCAGAGGGAGGCGGCGGGGAGACGCATCGGGAGGGCTCCGGGGTTGAGGGGATCGCAGGGCGGATCGCGCGAACGGCGGGGATATGGTAGGACAGGCGGATGCGGCGGGTGAAGGATCTCCTTTCGGCAGGCTGGCGCGCCGCGCCGGCCGCGCTCTGCGTCGCGGCGGGGGTCGGGATCCTCGTCCGGTTCACCGTTCACGACCGCCTGCCCGTCATCGCCGGCGTGGCTTACACCCTGCGCCCCGCCGCGGGCGCTCTCCTGCTCGCGCTGGCCGGGCTCCTCTGGTTCATCCGCGGATCCGGACGTGCGGCCGCCCTCTCCGGCGCGTCGGCGTTTTTCGCCGCCTCGATCTGGGCGACCGGGGCGCTCTTCCTCAACCCCCCCCCGGCCGATCCTCCCGCGAACCGGCTCCGCGGGATGGCCTGGAATGTCTGGCACGGGTATGGCGGGTGGGACGGCGTGGCGGAGGGGATCCGGGAGGTCGATCCGGACATTGCGTGGATCGTGGAAGGGGACGCCGGCGAGGACGCCCCGCCGGACGCCGCGGAGCCGGACTGGGGGGCGATGGCCGGCGGGCGTTCCTGGCGGGCGTCGCACGGCCTGGTGCTGATGGTGAAAGGCGAGATTCTGGATGCGACGTGGGTGGACCTGACGCGGGGGAGTCACGCCATGAGGGCCCGCGTGCGGACCCGGCTGGGAGTCGTGGACGGCGCGGTCGTCGATCTCCACGGGCGGGTCTTCCGCCACCGGGGGCCGGCGGTGGAGCGGCTGGAGGCGCTGGCACGCGACTTTGCGGAGGGGCCGTCGATCCTGGCCGGCGATTTCAACACCCCGCGCGACTCCGCGCTCTGGTCGGGGCTGCGCGCCGACTGGACGCATGCCTTCGAAGCGGTCGGGCGGGGATTCGACGGGACGTGGCCGATGGTCGGGCCCGTCCTGCCGATCGACCATGTCTGGGGCCGGGGCGTCCGCTTCACGTCGTGCGACCATCGCCGCGGGTGGGCGTCCGACCATTCGGCGGTCGTGGTGGAGTTCGGCGTGCCCTAAGGGGCGCGGCGGGCCGGGCGCGGATGTGCAGGAATGCCGGGGCCGGGCAGACCTGAACGGGGGCGGCATCCCGCCGCTCCGGCGAATCCCGTCCCAACTCCTTTCGCCCTTTCGCTTAGCGATCGCACGGACTAGGATGAACCCGTGGCCCCGGCTTTGCGTATGTGACGCAGAGATCAAGGAGAACACCCATGCGCACGCTCCTCCTGACCGTCCTTCTTGCAGGCATCGCCCTCGCGGACGCGGCGCCCGCTTCGCCCGTCCTCGTGGTCCCGATCCGCGATGAAATCGGTCCGGCCACGGTTTCCTTCGTGAAGCGTTCGCTGGCGCAGGCCAGACACGACAAGGTCTCCTTCCTGCTGTTCGAGGTGAACACGCCGGGCGGGCGGGTCGATTCAGCCCTCGACATCGCGAACCTGATCGACCAGTGCGGGATCCCCTCGGCCGCGTGGGTCCGGGCCGGGGATTTCGGCGGCGCCCAGTCGGCCGGCGCCCTGATCTCCCTCTCCACCGGGATGATCGTGATGGAGACGGCCGCGACGATCGGGTCGGCGCATCCGGTCGACTCGAGCGGCGTCCTCGCCAGCGAGAAGGTGGTCTCCTGGGTTTCGGCGACGTTCCGGGCGTGGGCGGAGAAGCGCGGCGTGTCGCCGCTGCTCGCCATGGGGATGGTGGACACGGACCTCGAGATTTACGAGATCGAGCTCGGCGGGGTCCGGAAGCTGGTGGACGGCGACGAGCATGCGCGCACGAAGGAGATCGCGGCGGCCGACTTCAAGGTGCTGCGGGAGGTGAAGGCGAAAGGGAAGCTGCTCAACCTGACGGCGTCGGAGGCCCTGGCGCTCGGGTTCTCGCGCGCGACCGTGGCGTCGCGTGAGGCGGCCCTCGCCGCCGTGCAGGCTCCCGCCGGCCCGGCGGCGGAGATGTCGGTCTCCTGGAGCGAGCACTTCGTCGCCTTCATCACGCAGGGGATGATCAGCGGCCTCCTGATTTCGCTCGGATTCATCTTCATCTGGACGGAGATGAAGGCTCCCGGCGTCGGCGCCCCGGCGCTTCTTGCCGCCGCCTGTTTCGGGCTCGTCTTCTTCGGTCACTACCTGGCGGGGCTCGCTCAGGCGACCGAGATCCTGCTCTTCGTCCTCGGGGCGGGGCTGCTCGTGGTCGAGGCGTTCACGCCGGGGTTCGGCGTCGCGGGGATTTCCGGGATCTTCCTGATCGGCGCCTCGCTCGTCCTCTCGCTTCAGAACTTCGTCGTGCCCGGGAACGCGTACCAGTGGAACTCCCTGGCGGGGAATTTCCTCCTGCTGACGTCGGCGATGGGCGGGGCGATCGTGGGATTCATGGTTCTGCTCCGCTTCCTCCCGCAGACGCCGATGTTTCACCGGCTGGTGCTGGAGGAGCAGGTGCGCGCGGCGGAGACGCCGGCGGCGGCGACCCTGGTCGGCCGCACGGGCGTCGCGCTGACCCCGCTCCGCCCCGGCGGAAAGGCGGAGGTGGACGGGATGACGGTGGACGTGGTCGCGGAGAGCGACTTCGTGGACGCGGGGACGGCCGTGACGATCCTGCGGGTCGACGGGCCGAGCGTCTTCGTGAGGCGCGCATGACGCTCATCCTCGCCGTCTACATCATCTCCCTGGCCCTCGTGCTGAGCGAGGCGTTCCTGCCGGGGCTGGTCGTCGGCGTGCTCGGCCTTTCCGGGCTCGGGTGGTCGATCTGGCAGGCGTGGACCACGCGCGGATGGCCCACAGGGCTCGGCCTGCTCGTGATCGCGGTCATCCTCATCCCCGCGGCGGTGCTCAAGGCCATCCGCAGGATTCAGCTCCACGCACGCATCGACGGCACCGGGGCGACTCTGTCGAACCTGCTGCCGGGAATGGAAGGAACGGCCGCCACACCGCTCCGGCCCGCCGGGGCGGCGATCTTCAACGGAAACAGAACGGATGTGCTGACGCGGGGTGAACCGCTCGACAGGGGAGCTGCAATCCGCATCGTGGCCATCGAGGGCAACCACGTCGTCGTCGCGCACGCTGAAAGGAGAGAGTCATGAACCTGTCGCTTCTCGCGGAACTCAGCCAGATCCAGGTCGTCATCGGTCTTGCCGGCGCCCTGGTCCTGCTGGTCTTCTTCGTCCTCGTCCTGCAGTTCGGCTGGCTCTACGTCCAGGCGCTTCTGTCCGGCGCGCACGTGAGCCTTCTCGATCTGGTGGGGATGCGCCTGAGGAAGGTGAATCCGGGGGCGATCGTGGTCAACCGGATCACGGCGGTGAAGGCCGGGCTGCCGATCGACACGAACAAGCTCGAAGCGCACTACCTTGCGGGCGGGCGGGTCGACCGGGTCGTCTCCGCGCTGATCGCGGCGCACAAGGCGGGGATCAACCTGAACTGGGACCGGGCGACGGCGATCGACCTGGCGGGGCGCGACGTGCTCGACGCCGTTCACACGTCGGTCAACCCGAAGGTCATCGACTGTCCCGACCCGCGGAAGGGGCGCGACACGATCGACGCGGTGGCGATGAACGGGATTCAGCTGAAGGTGAAGGCGAGGGTCACGGTCCGCACGAACCTCGACCGGCTGATCGGAGGCGCGACCGAGGAGACGATCATCGCCCGCGTCGGCGAAGGCATCGTGACGTCGATCGGGTCCGCGCATGACCACCAGAAGGTGCTGGAGAATCCCGACCAGATCTCGAAGCATGTGCTGCAGAAGGGGCTGGACGCCGGGACCGCGTTCGAGATTCTGTCGATCGACATCGCGGACGTGGATGTCGGGGACAACATCGGGGCGAAGCTGCGCGCCGACCAGGCGGAATCGGACAAGAAGGTGGCGCAGGCGGAGGCGGAGAAGCGCCGCGCGATGGCGGTGGCGACGGAGCAGGAAATGCAGGCGAAGGCGATGGAGAACCGTGCCAAGGTGATCGAGGCCGAGGCGGAGATCCCGCTGGCGATCGCAGCGGCATTCAAGGCGGGGAATCTCGGGATCATGGACTACTACAAGCTTCGGAACGTCCAGGCGGACACGGACATGCGGAAATCGATTGCGGGAGGCAGCAACCGGGACAAGACGTAAGCCCGGGCGAGTCCCATGGAAGAAGGCCTCGGCAAACTCATCCTGTTCATCCTCCTCGTGGGGGGCGGCGCGGTCGTGGAGATGTTGAAGCGCCGCGGGAGGAAGAGCGAGTCCGAGGAGACGATCGAGGAATTGAAGGAGGTGGACGAGGCGATCCGGCGCGCCCGGGAGCGGCGGAGCCGGAAGCAGAAACCCGCGGTGCAGAAGCCGACGGCCCGGGCTGCGCCCGTGTTGAGGGCTCCGGTCGCCGAGATTCCGATGGCGATCCTGCCGGAGGCGGTGCCGGCCGAATTCCTGCCCCCGCAGGAGTCCGCGCCCGCGGCGGCGGTGATTTCCGCGGTCGGCATCCCGACGGCCGAGCCGCGCGAGATTCCAGCGCGGCGGAAGCCCCGGAAGTCGCCGGCACAGGCCCTCCCGGACAGCGCCCCGACTCCCGCGACCCTCCAGGAACTCCGGGAGGCGTTCGCCTGGCGTGAGGCGCTGCTCCCGCCGCTCGCACTCCGGGACGGCGAACCCTCGCTCGGCCCCCGGTGGCACGAATGACCGGCTCCGGGATCGCTCTCGCCTTCTTCGGGATCGGCGGTGTGTTCTTCTTCGTCTTCATCGTGAAAGCGATCCGTCGGGGGATCGCAGCCGTGGAGGCGCAGGAGGAGGCGGCGACGCGGAAACGGGCCCAGGAGCGGGAGTCCGAGGCGATGGCGCAGGCGGTGCGCGAGAGGCATCGGGGACCGACCCGTCAGGTCGAGGATTCCGTGGCGGCCCAGGCGCCGGGCGCGAACCCTTACGGATACGAAGCCCTGGCCTGCCTCACGCCGATGCAGCGGCGGTTCATCATGGCCGAACTGCTCGGGGCGCCGGTTGCGCTCAAGGACGACGGGGAGTCCGACTGCGCCGCCCTCTGAGGATGAGCCGGCAGTCCGCCGGCGCCGATTTCGGCAACCCGCCCGGGTGACTCCCGTCCCTTCCCACCCGGTCCTGCCGCGGACCGCGACGGTTCAGCGCACCTCGACCTTCACCGCCCTCATTCTGTAGACGCTGGTCACCCACCCGTCCTTGATCTCCTCCCCGACCTCCAGCACCCCGAGGGCGGAGACCGGTTTGTACTCCGGCTCCACCGGCGGGGAGTCGGCGGTCATGTTCACGACGACCCACTCGTTGACCTGCGGTGCGACGCCGAAGCAGCACTGCATCGGGCTCCGGAGGAGCAGGAACTGCGTGACCCGGTCCTCTTCCATTTCGGTCGGGAGCATGTATCCCGTCACGGCGACCTTCCTGCCGCTGAGCGAGAGGATGTCGGCCGGGATCTGCTCCTTGCGCGGCTGGGCGGACTCCCCGGTCTGCTTCGGCGGGGGGACGTAGGTGTAGTTCGCGAGCACCTCGAAGCCGAGATCGGGGTACTCCGCGAGCGACGCCGCGTCGCGTTTGGCGAGCGTGGACGCATCGACGCCGTGCTGTTCCTTCGGGCCGCCGTTGGGGCTGGTGGCATCCCCTCCGGGCTGGCCCTCGTCCGGGATGCCGACCCGGTCGGGATTGGCCGGCACCAGCCCGGTCGTGTTCTTCGGCTCTCCCTCCGGCGTCACGGGGGAGTTGATCGGCTTCCCCTTGACCACCAGAGGAAACTTCTCCCGCGGGTCCTGTCCCTGCGGCTTCTTCTCGGATTTCCAGACGCCGAACGCGGTCAACCCGCAGAACAGGGCGATGCCGAGGGCCGCGATCATGTCGAGGCGCGTCCGGGAGGCCGGGGGATCCTGCTTGGGTGCGCTGGCCATGGCTACTTGCCCTCCTTGTGATCGTCGTCGTGATCGTGGTCATGATCGTGATCGTGATCATGGTCGTCGTGATCGCCTTCGTTTCCCTTCGGGAAGTTGAACTCCACCTTCTCATACGTCTTTCCCTGGATCTCAATCGCCACCACCTCGCCGTCCCACTCCTTCGCGTCCTTCAGCTCGTCCAGCTTCACCGCGAACTCGCTGGTGTCCCCGACCTTCTCCCCCGTCAGCGCGCGGGCCACCGCCTTCAGGGTCACCGAGGTGGTCTTCCGTTCCGCTCCTTCTTCCGAGGCCGGCCAGAGGATGCGGATCACGACGGTCTCCTGCTTCACACGGATCGCCTTCTCGGCCTCGCCGTCCAGGACGTAGAGCGTGAGCGCTCCGGTCTTCGGGTCCAGCACCAGCTCGACGTGGGCCGCCTCGTCGCCGAAGACCACGAGCGTCCCGCCGTGCGGCGCATGGTGCTCGTGCCCGCCCTCCTCCTTGTCCTCCGCGCGCGCCGGGAGAACCAGGGCCGCCGCGACTGCCAGTCCGAACCCGATGATCGTCTTCATTTGGACGTCTCCTTGCCCCTGTGAGTTCACTAAGAAACGGGCGAAAGATTCTCCGCCACGTCGGTCCGATACGCGTTGAACGCCGGCACGATCCCGACGATCGCCCCGAGCACGAGCATCCCCGCCGGGGCGATCGCCAGCGCCGGATGCCACTGCGTCAGTTCCAGCACGACTCCCGTCTGGTCCCGGATCACGACCGCCGCGCCGGCCAGGATCCCCATCTGCACGACCCACCCCAGGATTCCCCCGAGCCCGGCGATCAGCGCGGCCTCCGTGACGATCGTCGTGAAAATCACCCGGCGCTTCGCCCCCAGCGCCCTCAGGATCGCGAAATCGCGGCGCCGCTCGTTCATCGAGTTGTAGATCGAGGCCAGGATCGACCCCGCGCTGACGAGGACGACCAGGTAGGCGACAAGGGCAAGGACCCGGTCGACCCAGCCCATCTTGTCGAAGTACTCCGCCATCACCTTCGAGATCGGCCACGCCAGCGTCGCCGCCTTCCCCTGCCGGTTGATCATCTGGTCGAACTGGAACCCCGCCATCGGCGACCGGAACTTCAGCATCACCGCGCTCACTTCCTTGTGCTCGTCCGGAATCTCCGACCCGGCCTCCGGCTTGAACTCCGTGCCCGTCCCCCGGAGCACGTGCCCCCCCATCCGGAAAATCCCCTCGATCGGGATCCAGATCACACGGTCGGACGGCGAATTCGTGGGCTTGAGCACGCCGGTCACCACGTACTTCTCCGCGTGCTTCATCTTCGGGTCGTAGACCAGCCCGTGGTACGGGTTGAGCGTCGAGCCGACCCGGAGCCCCGTCTTCTCGGCGACGACGCTTCCGATCACCGCCTCGCGGAGCGCGGGGTCGAAGAAGCGGCCTCCTTCGGTGCACTCGAAGCGGACGCCCTTACGGTATTCGAAGCGGGTGAACAGTTCCTCGGTCGTGCCGACGAGGCGGTATCCCTGGTAGTTGTCCCCGACGGCGTAGGGGATGGCGAGTTCGACGCGGGAGTCTTCGGCGATCTCCCGGTACATCTCCCACGGGATGTTCCCGGGGGAGGTTTCCAGGTGGAAAACGGAGTTCAGGATCAGCTGGAGCTGGCTTCCGCGGGCGCCGAGGACGGCGTCGAACCCCGCCGGGCCGCCGACGAACGCGGCATGCGTCTGCTGCTTGATGGAGAAGACGGCCATGACCAGCCCGGCCGCGAGGGCTGCGGAGAGGACGGTGACGACGGTGGACAGGACATGCTGCCGGAGCGACCGGCCGACGATTTTCAGCAGACCGAGGATCATCGCGGACCTCCCGTCGTGGCGGCGGGTTGCGCGGCCCGGTTGATGTCGGAGAGCTGGAAGCGGAGCGGGAACGAGTCGAGGATCCCGGTGTCGTGGGAGACGAGGAGGAGGGCGGCGCCGGATTCGCGGCAGACCTCGCGGATCAGAGCCAGGCACTCGCGTGCATTCTGGGGGTCAAGGTTGCCGGTCGGCTCGTCCGCGAGGACGAGGCGGGGTTTGTTGGCGAGCGCCCGCGCGATCGCGACCCGCTGCTGCTGGCCGACCGAGAGCTGGCGCGGGCGGTAGTCCGCGCGGTCGGTGAGGCCGACCCGGCCGATCAGGTGCGCCGCATGAGCCCGGTCCACGCCGCGCCCGAACATCATCCCGAGCTCGATGTTCTCCCGCGCCGTGAATCCCTGGAGGAGATTGAAGGTCTGGAAGACGTACCCGATCTCGCGCGCCCGGAGCGAGTCCCGTGCGGGCTCGGAGACCTCGGTCATCGAGGCGTCGCCGATCCGGATCGATCCGGAGTCCGCACGCAGGATCCCCGCGATCAGGTTCAGGAGCGTCGTCTTGCCGCTTCCCGACCCCCCGGCCAGCGCGGCCTGCGCGCCGGATTCGAGGTCGAACTTCGGGACGTCGACGACGGCAGACTCCGTCCCGTCGGGGGCGGTGTATGACTTTTTCAGGTCACGGATCTGGAGGACAGGCACGGCGGTCTCCGGCGCAGGAGGGAGGGTTCCCGCGAGGGAACCCGGCAGGTCGCGCGCGGGAGGAGCCCCGCGCCCCGGTCAGACCGTCGCCGGGGGACCGTTCGCCGGAGGGAGCGCCACGCCCGCGACGTTCAGCGGACCGGCTGCAGGGGAGGGAAGAACCGACTCCCCGCACGCCATGGTTGCAGGATCTGCGGGAGCCGGGACCGCACAGACGCTCGTCTTCCCCACCACGCACAGCGCACAGGCCTGGGGGCACGATCCGTCCGTCCCGACCCCGATTTCGGCCTGCTCCCCGGGCGCCGGACAGCAGGCGTCCTGGAAGACCTGAACTCCCCGGGCCTGCGGAAGGTGCAGCACCGCGTGCGCCTGGGCCGCCGTCCACAGCTCGAGACAGACCACCGCCGCGAGCAGGAGAACCCGCCCGGCGGCCTTCCGGAAGTGTCCGAGGGACAGCGTCATGTTGAGATCACGTTATCGCAATCACGGGGAGCGGAGCAAGCCCGATCTGCGCTTCAGCAGCTCCACGATGCTCAGCGGTGCAGCCGCCACTTGCGGCCATCGCCGGTCGGCACCAGTTTCAACGCAGTCCCCACCCTCTTTATTTCCATGATGGACCCTTCCCCCGTCCCCTGCTTCACGGACCACTCGATCAGGACGCGGTTCCCGTCGACGCAGAACTGGGCGCAGGGGACCTGGAGGAGGGCGGGTGGGGCGGCGAGGCGGCGGGGGAGGCCGCGCGTGAACGACCACGCACCGGTGCGCGTGCCGGCGCAGTAGCCGTGGGTCCAGTCCGCGCCGTCGTACTCCACGACGGTCCAGGCGGCGGCGGACCGGGAGCGGAGGGCGGCGGCGACGGCGCGCGCGATGCGGAGTCCCCCCGGAATCCGGCGGATGGGCGGCAGTCGCCGTTCGGGCCGTGGGGGCATGACGCCGTGTCTCCGATCAGGCGGGGGCGACGGGATCCCAGCCCGGCAGGCGCCCGCGCAGTCCCTGCCGGCTCAGCCAGATCTCATTGAAGACGACGAGGACGGCGCCCGAAGCGAGGATTCCCCAGCGGAGGTGGCGCCCGGCGTCGTGCGGCCAGTCCTTCCAGTTCTCGAAAAGGTACACGCTGCCGAGCGAGGCCGACAGGAAAACGAGCAGGGCGGCGGAGAGGAAGCCGAGGTAGCGCGCGCGGTCGCGTGGCGCGGGGCGGGCGGCGAGGATCCCGCGGAGAACGGCCAGGTTCCACCAGAGAAGGGAGAACAGGCAGATTCCCCAGCGGATGTCGTTGGCGATCGACCCCGTGGAGGGGAGTGCGAACGCCGTGAAGGCCGCTTCGGCCGCGGCCCAGAAGCACAGGCGGAGCTGGAAGATCCATTTCGATGTCTTGTGCCGCCAGATCCGCATGGCGAGGAGTGCGCCGGGGAGGCCTCCGAGGACGACGAGGTAGACCAGCGTCTTCTCCGGGAGGCGGAGGTCGCCGCGCTCGGCGCGCCCCCGGTCTTCCCGGAAGGCGAGCATCGTGATCAGGTTGACGAAGAACAGCACCGCGGCGAGCTTGAACCAGACCCGCTCGGGGTGCTTCCGGTCGGTGTCGAGGAAGAACACCTCAGCGCCGTCCATCGCGAACCAGGCGACGAGCGGCAGGATCCAGAGGATCCAGTAGATCTTGTTGAGGGACCAGAACGGGGGTGTCTGCGCCGGCATGGGGGCATGGTGCCGCGGCGCCGGGCGGTGCGTGAACGAAATTACTCGGGTCGCGGCGTCCGGCCGGAGCGGGGCGGCGAGGCGCGGCTCAGTGCCTGTGGGCGCCGTGCCGCCCGAGCTGCACCTCCACCTGAAGGGAGAACTGGTGCTCCATGCGGTCGTTCGGGAGGTGGGAGGCGTGGTCGAGGTCATACTGCAGGCGGATCCGGCACAAATGTGTCATGTGCCAGCTGAGCGCCGGGGAGAACCGCCAGCGTGCGTTGTGTCCCGGATCCTCGTTCCGGAATTCCCCGACGGCGCGGTCCACGCGCAGTCCGGCCGTCCATCGTTCGGCGAAACCGACGACGACCTGCGCGTACGCCCCCCAGTCCTGGAACCACTCGTGCCGGTACTCCGTCCCGCCACCGTCGTCGGCGGCCGCGCGCTCGTACCGCCGCACGAGAAATTCAGCCTGGAACTCGACGAAAGGCCACCCGTGGGCGTTCTCATGCGGGGTCCACCGGAACAGCGCGTCGGCGCCGAACAGCGTCGTGTCCGCGCGCGTTCCCGTTCCGTTCGGGCCGTGCGCGCAGGAGAGGCCGAAGCGTGCGGTCGCGGCTTCTTTGAAGTCCGCGCCGGCCTCGATCCGTCCGAGATACAGCAGGTCCCGCCAGCTGCGGACTTCGCGCGCGATCGGGGTCGCGGGAAGCGGCCCTTCCTCACCCCGGTCCGAGATAAAGGACCAGGTGCCGTGCCCGGAGTTTGCGTTGTAGATGCCGACGAGCGGCTCGAAGAAAAAGGGAAGGGGGGCCCGCCAGGCCAGGCGCGCGCCCTGGGACCGCAGCCCGTCCTCGCCGAGGAACCGTGTGGCCACGACCGGCGCGTTCACGAACCTCCAGGTGTGGGCATGTCCGGTGTTGAACCGGCCGAACGCCAGATTCATGTGCCCGCCGCGGACCTCCAACCCTCCCGGCAGTCCCGTGGTCGTGAAGAACGCTTCCTCCAGCTCGAATTCACTCTCTCCCTCCGAGTCCACGACCCACGTCGTATGGATCTCCGCCGTGAAGTGCGGATCCACGGCCCCCTGGGCGGACAGTTCGGCGTTCTGAAGCGTGAAACCGCGGACGTGCGGATCATGGTGATGGGCGTTCAGGCGGCCGATCTCGTCCGTGCGCGCGGTAGACCAGGTGCCGACCATCAGGAGGTCGAGGGACAGTTCCAGCAGCTGTGCCCGCAGACCTCCTCCGAGGTCGCCGGACCACAGTTCCCCGTCGCGGTGCTCCTCCCCCTCGTGGTGATGATGGGCCGGCGGCTGCGACTTCTCGATCTGTTCAAGTCTCCGCAGGGCCTCGTCGAGATCCCGGCGGAGTTTCTCGACCTCCGACTCCCCGGCGAGGGCGGATCCGGCTGCCAGGACGATCAGAATCAGGGTGCGCATGCCAACTCTCCTGTCGGAAACGGGGAAGCATCCGGCGTTCAGGATACGATATTAAGACTGCAGTATCATTATGACCGTGTCAAGAACATCCCGGATCTACGACCAGTTTCCCTTTGCGCCGGCCGCCGCGGCGTGGAACCATGCCGGCCTACCCTTCGGAGATTCCCCATGTACGTCCGCGAGTGGATGTCCGCCCCCGTCCTCACGATCCAGTCCCGCGTCCCGGCGGCCGTTGCGCTGGAGTTCATGGAGAAGCACAACATCCGGCGCCTCCCCGTCGTGGAGTCCGGCGCCCTGGTCGGCATCGTCACCCGCAGCGACCTGAACACGCTGTTCGGCAAACGCAAGGCGGACCGGCACCTCCAGAAGAAATCGGTCGAGGAGGTCATGACCCCCGGACCCTGGACCGTGTCTCCCGACGACACGTTCGAGTCGGCCGCGCTTCTCATGCTCCGCCACAAGATCAGCGGCCTTCCGGTCGTCAGCAGCAACAAGGTGGTCGGGATCCTGACGGAGTCGGACGTCTTCCGGGCGTTCGCGGCGATCCTCGGGCTCGCGGAGCAGGGGCCGCGGGTCACGATGCACATCCCCGAGGCGGAGGATCTGCTCGAGGGGGTGCGGAAACGTGTCGGGCGGATGCGGATCCGGTCGCTGGTGACGCTGTTCAATCCGCGGGCGAAGCGCTGGGAGGTGGCGGTGCGGGTGCGCGGGCGGGTCGGCGAGGAGGCGAAAGCGGAGACGAAGCCGGAGGCGAAGGGGGCGTCGAAGGCCGAGGGGAAGGCGGAGGACGGAAAGGCGTGAACCGGCGGGTCAGGGAATCTGCACGGTGACGGAGGGCGTGAAGCCGCTCCGGTTGCCGCCGAGGTCGTAGGCCTGGACGCGGTAGGTGTACGGGGTGCCGGGGGCGACGTCGGGGTCGGTGAAGCCGAGGGCCTTGTTGGAGCCGATGTGGCGCTCGGGCTGTCCCGGGGAGGCGCGGTAGACCGCGTATCCCTGGACCGCCTCGTTGTCCTGCGCCGCGGGCCATTTCAGGTAGACGCGCCCGTCCCGGTACGCGCCGGTGAGCGGCGCCGCGCCGTCCCAGCGCGGCGGCTCGCGATCCGTGCTCGACGGCGCCTGGATCGACCCCGCGGGCCAGAGCGTGCAGGTCACCTTGCGGAAGTTCTCGTCGAGCATCTTGCAGATGTTCCCGTAGACGCAGCGGATGACGGCGTCCTCGCGCCCCTCGCGGACTTTCTTCGGCCAGTCCGGGTCGGCGAGGAGTGGCCTCGCCATGCCGATCAGGTCCGCCTTCCCCTCGACGAGAATCGACTCCGCGAACGCCGGGTTCGAGATCTTCCCCGTCGCGACGACGGGGTTCTCGAGCCCCGCCGCGGCGAGGTGCGCCCGCACGCCCGCCGCGATGTAGACGTTCAGGCCGTCGGGATAGTCCGCCCCCGGCATGCACCGGTCCCCGGAATACCCCGTGTACGGGTAGAGCGGCGCGCCCGGGCGGTGGATCGCGTCCTCGAATTTCCCGCCCGCCGAGAGCGAGATGTAGTCCACGCCGAGCTGCGCCATCCGCACCGCGATCGGCCCCGCGTCCGGCACGCTGTACCCGCCCTTGATGCACTCCTCGCCGTCGAACCGGACGCCGACCGGGAAGTCCCGCCCGACCTTCCGCCGGACCTCCTCGATCACCTCCGACGGCAGCCGCATCCGGTTCGCAAGCGAGCCGCCGTACGCATCCTTCCGGCCGTTCCGCGCCGACAGGAACGACGACAGCGTGTACGCGTGCGCCATGTGCAGCTCCACCCCGTCGTACCCGCACTCCCGCGCCCGCACCGCCGCCTCCCCGTACGCCGTCACGATCCCGCGGATCTCCTCGAGCCCCAGGTCCGCGACCGTCTGCCGCCAGCCGCTGCGGGCGATCTTCAGGAAGTGAATGATCTGCGGCACGACCTTCCCCGGCCCCGCGGCGTGCACCCGCGCCGCCAGCTCCGTCAGCCCCGGCTTGAACTCGTCCCCGCAGATCCGCAGCAGCGGCCCGCTCTTCGCCGTGTGCACCGCCATCGCTTCCACCACGATCAGCCCCGGTTCCCCCTGCGCGAACCGGACGTACCGGTCGAGGATGTCCCCGTTGACGACGCCGTCCTCGCCGGAGAGCCGCGTGACCATCGCCGGGAGGACGATGCGGTTGGGGAGCTCGAGGGAGCCCACCCGGAACGGCGAGAACAGCGTAGGCCAGCGCATGGGCGGGAGTGTAGCGGCGCCGCGCCGGGCGGGTGAGAGATTCCGGGGCGGCTCAGGCGCCGGGGAGCAGACTCCTGACCTCGAGACCTTCAGGGAGCAGACGGCCATCGGACCGCAGGGCACGAAGTTCAGCCAGAATCGGGGTCCAGTACTCGCGGCCGGTGCGGAGCGCGCGCGCCAGCGACCTGTGAATCTCCGCCTCAGCGCGGAGATAACTCCGGTCTGTCGACGAGCGGGCGCGCAGGAGCAGCCGTGCCGCGGGGGGCAGCTTCTTCGCGGCGGCCTCGAAGGCCGCACGGTGTTGCTGGATCAGGGAAGCGAGTTCCTCAACATCGAGGGTGTTTTCAGCTGCCCAGACGAGGAGTGCCGGGGAAGGGCGGGGGGTCTCCCGCACGACCAGGCGTGCGAGGCGGGCGGCCACGGCGTAGTCGCCCGGGCGGTTCGTGCGTTTCAGGTTCACGAGGTCGACGGGGGAGACGACAGGGATTCGGCCCCAGGGAGTGTTCGTGACCCTGGCGCGTCGTGCGGCGGCAGGCCATGCTCCGACCCGCGGCGGGCGCCCCATGACGTCGAGGGGAACCACGATGCCCTGGTCCGGAATCAGGAAGTGAAAGCCGTGTCCCCGCCGCAGGTTTTGAACCGTCAGCGGTGGGGTCAGCTTGTGGACGCGCGCCACCGACCTGGCGAGCGCCCGGATCAGAGCATCTCGATTGGCCGGGGACGGTTCGACCCAGAGATCAAAATCCTGCGTGAACTGTGCAGCGCCGTACACCACGGTGGCCTGCCCGCCGATCAGCAGGAAGCGGACCCCGGAGCGGCTAAAGTTTCGGAAGAGACTTTTCATCGTGTGCCGCGATGGGATCCTTGAGATTCCGGCGCATCGACCATGATCGCCTGAGGCGCTCAAACGGTGTGAGTCGCTGCCAGCGCGTCCAGAAGGTCTCCATGCTCGAGGTGTCGATCTGGCGCGCGGGCGGGGGCGGCCTGCGGGGAGGCGGACGTTTCATGCCCGGAGTCTACCCGGGGAATCCGGCGTCCCGGGAGCGGAACTGGCGCGAGCCGCGGTGCGCTCGGCGCTCCCGCTGAAAAAAAGTTCTCCTCAATCGTTTGTGGGGCCCGCGCGGTGAGGGTGGGGGGGTGACGGGAGCGGGAGGCCCTTGCGAGCCATGCTTCGAGGCTGCCCTCAGCCCTGGAGTGGGAGGCGCAAGCTGGCGACGAGCGCCGGGTGGCGGTTCCTGAGGCGGCCGGCGCGGGAGCCTGCGCAGGCAAGGTGGCCTTTCCGGCTGGGCGCGCACAGGAATCTTCAGGAAATTCCGGATTTCTTCGTCCAAGCCCGGGTTGGCGGAGTTGAGGAGGTAGGGAAATGAGGTGAAATGTCCGGCGCTGTTGGGTGGAGGGGTTCATGAGGGACGCACTGAGTCTTGGACAAAGGAGGAACGCGCTTGCTGCCGAGAGCCGAGAGCCGAGAGCCGAGAGCCGAGAGCCAAATTCCTTTCCGCCGCTGAACTGCGCGTCCTGCTGTACCAGGAAGCGCGCGCAGGGCTGAAGTTGCAGGAGTCGGATGCCGAAGACGTCGCGCAGGATGCGTGGCTCCGCCTCGAGCGCTCGCGCGCGGCGGCCCGCGACAGTGCGCAGACGCGGGCATACCAGGTGATGGTGGCACGCAATGTCGGCCTGACGCTCGTGCGTGCGGCGGGGCGGCGACTGGACCGCGAGCATCTGGCGGCCCGTCCTCCTGTCTACGTCGAGGAGTGGGAGAGCGCATGGAGCGGCAATTCGGAGTTTCAGGACGCCTGCTCGGTGCTGCCGCCGGAGGGAGTGGCGGTCTTCCGAAGTCTGTGCGTGGAAGGCCGGACGCACACGGAACTGGCGGCGGCCCTCGGCATTCCAAGGACGACGTTGACCTCCCGCCTCGCGAAATGGCGGAAAGAGATCCTGGGGCACCGTCGCCTGAAAGGTGAGGGAGACGCCGTCCGACGCAGGT
>JABWAY010000009.1 GCA_013360825.1 Candidatus Brocadiia bacterium
GCGCCGGGCGGGGCCGGTGAGGACGGCTCCGGACCGCGAACGAACCGTGTCGCCGGGGGGCGGGGGCGTGGCCGTGGGGCCCGATGATGCCGGGCCGGGGTGAAGGGCTGAGCGGGAGCGGCACCGAACGTGGTTGATCCGAGGCACGCCTGATCTTCCCCTTTCGCAGCCACAGCAAGGACGGGTCAGTCCCTGATAACGACATTCCGTTCTGTCTAGTGGGAAGACGCTTGAATTGCGCCGGCGGATGCGATAGGACTGTCGGCGATCGGCCGGTCGGGACTCCAGACCCCCACCGGGGGCGGCGATGCGTACGCCGCCCCACCGATCTCATGTTGGGCCAGAGCGGAGCCTGCCGCTGTGCTCACCCGATGGCCCGTCCGGTCGGTCGGCCGGCTCGATTGCAGTTGTCTCGCGGGTAGACGGTTGCTTCTCCGATATTTTGACATCCCGGTCCTGGACCGGGCTCCATTGTGCCCGAAGCCGGCGAAGACGCATCGCCTGGCGGACTCAACAGACAACCGCGCCGGGGTATCGCTATCTGATACCTGCCCCGTCCGTTCGGTACGGTAAACTTCTTTCCCTCTCTGGTCCGTTCGCTCACGTGGCGGCCGGGCTCGGGGCGAGTTGATCCAGAACCTCCACGAAAGGGGCCTGAGCCCATGCCTGCACGAGAGAGCGCCCTCGACTTCGATTCCCTCGCGGCCGCGGTTGCGGGTAGTTCCGCCATCCGTGTTCGGACCCGCCTCCAGCCCGCGGGGGGGCCCGGCGACAAGGTGTTTCCGCCGACGTATGACGGCGCGATCTACGCCACGGAGCGCCGGCGCACGGCGGAGGGGGCGGTGGTGGACTGCGTACTTCTGGACTCGGTGCAGTCGCAGGCGAACCGCCTCGAAGCGGCACTCCTCGCCGCCTACGACCGGGGCGAGGTGCGCTTCCCCCTGATGGCCGTGGACTTCTCGTCCAGGGTGGATGGGATCGGCCGGATCACCGCCCTCGATGCCCCTCACCGGATCGCCGACGCGATCTTCCGGGACAGCCTCTTGGGTGGAGTGGCATTCCGCCAGTCGGACGCGGGCCGGGCCTTCGAGAAGTCGAGCGTCGCCGACGCGACCGCCCTGCTGATGCTCTGCCCCACCGCGCTGGTGTTCGGGACCTGGGACTCTACGGGGGCGGCCGGAGGATTGGGCAACAAGTTCGCGCGGGCCCTCACCTCGGAGATCGTCGGGTACGGTGTCGAACTGGGCGTGCGGACCAGCAGCCGGATCGATCCCCTTCGGATCGAGAAGCTGGTCGACATCTTCCGGGCCTCCGCCGGAGGGTGGACCTTGGATCCGGCGCTTGCCGCGCGGGACAAGAAGGGGGAGCCCGTCAAGCTCAAGCCGTCCGACGTGAACCACGGCAACGTGACGCCGGACATCGTCCGAGACGGTCACAAGGAGCCCATCGCCGGTGGGATCACGATGCTGCACGCGCAGCAAACGGTCGTCCTGTCCCTCGCGGGTCTGCGAAAGCTCCGGTTCCCCAGCGCGGGGGCTTCCGTCGAGGCGCGGGTCTCCCGGGCGCGCGCGGCATGGACCGCGCTCGGTGCGCTGGCGCTGGCTGCGGTGGTTCACCAGCATAGTGACGGGTTCGACCTCCGGTCGAGGTGTGCGCTCGTGCCTGAAGCCGCCCCCGTGTTCGAAGAGGTGCTCCCGGACGGTGCGGTGCGGGGGTTCACGCTCACGCCGGACGAGGCCAACTCGCTGCTGGCCCGCGCCGCGGAGGTTCTCGGCCGAGTCGGGCTTCCGTGGCGGGGCGAGGAGATCGTCCTCGAACCGAACCCGGATCTCGTGACCTTGCTGCAGCGGGGCCGGGCCTTGGCCGGGGCGGAGTGATGATCGTCCTCGTCGTCGAGCTCCTCGCGGGCCGATACGTCGCGACCTCACGCTACGACCGGGAGGAGGCGGAGTGGCCTCCCCACCCCGACCGATTGTTCTCCGCGCTGGTCGCTGCGTGGAAGGAGGGCGAGTTCGGGGACGAGGAGGGTGCGGCACTGAAGTGGCTGGAAGCCCAGCCGCCCCCCCGGGTCCGGGCGTCGGATGCGCATGCTCGCAAGACGGTGGCAACCTACGTTCCGGTGAACGACACCGCTATCCCGCAAGCGGGTCGAAAGGCGGACTCCCGCGCGCCGTCACCCGATGCCTGGAGACTCCTGCCTGGGACGAGGCCCCGCAAGGAACGCCGGTTTCCGACCGTGGTTCCGGAAGAGTCCATAGTCCGGTATGGGTGGGCCGACGTGGACTCCCAGGGGGACCAGCGCCACGTCGCCGCGCTGGGGCGGCTCGCGGCCGCGGTCGGCTACCTCGGGCACTCCTCCACGCCGGTGCGAGTGGCGTTGGGCGATCCCGCGGAGCTCGACGCGAACTGGGTCCCCGATCCCACCGGCCCGTTGCGCCTCAGAGTCCCCGTCCCCGGGCGGATCCGAGAGCTGGAGGAGTCCTACTCTGCCGGCGAGCGCCCCATCGCCGCTCCGGCGGCTCGCTACTCGGCGGCCCGGCGCGGGGCTGCGGGGGTGGTCGCGGCCTCGGTCTTTGGCGAGGCGGTCGTCTATCGCCGCGTCGACGGTCCGCGCATCCCGCTCCATGCCTCGACCGTGGTCACCGGCGCAGTCCGGGATGCCCTGATCTGCCATATCGAAGATCCTGTCCCCGAGGTCTTCTCCGGCCACGGTGACGGAGGCGCCCCCAGCCAGCGCCCCCACCTCGCCGTTGCTCCGCTGGCGAACGTCGGGCACGACTGGGCGGACGGTGCGATGGCCGGGTTCGCTTTGCTCCTCCCTCGGGAGACCCCAGACGGTGACGTCCGCCGGCTGTTCGCCGCCCTCACCGCCCTGGACGAGGAGGGCGAGCCGCGCTTCCGAAAGCTCGCCATGGGGCGGGGCGGGGCGTGGAGCATCGAGCGCGTGGTAGGGGACGCTCCCCTCCGATCGCTGTCGCTCGGTCGGTACGAACGGCCCTCCCGTCGCTGGGCCAGCGTCACTCCGGTCGTTCTTGACCGCTGGCCGAAGGACCGCCCGGGCCTGGACCCGGCTTCGCTCATTCGGCGGGCCTGCGCTCACGTCGAGCTTCCCGAGCCCGCCCGTGTGCACGTGGGGCAGGTGTCACCCATCCTGGGTGTTGCTCCCGCCAGCCACTTCATCCCGCCCGAGGGAAGGACCTCCCTCCTCCGCCCCCGCGTCCATGCCGTCCTCGAGTTCGAACAGGAGGTGCGGGGACCATTACTCCTCGGAGCGGGACGCTACCTGGGGCTGGGACTCTTCACGCGCACCGACTGAGGCGCGAGCCGCCCCTTGGAGTGATCGCCCCATGCAGTCTATCGAGCCGACCGACTTCGGTGCCTACTTCCGCGCCCTGCACGGAAAGACCGATCCCTTCCCCTGGCAGGAGCGCCTGGCGGTGCAGCTCATCGAGCATGGTGAGTGGCCCCGGGGCATCACTCTGCCGACGGGTTCGGGGAAGACGGCCGTCATCGACATCGCCCTCTTCCATCTCGCTTGGGAGATCTCGAACGGAGTCACGCTCCGTCGAGCCCCCAGGCGGATCTTCTTCGTCGTGGACCGACGGATCGTGGTGGACGCGGCGAGGGACCGAGCGGCCGGGATCGCCGAGGCTTTGCGATCGGCGATCTCCACGGGGAAGGGCATCCTCTACCGGGTGGCCACCGCTCTCGCGCGGTTGGGGGGCGAGGGCCCGCTGGAGGTCGCCTCGCTCCGCGGTGGCGCATACCGGGATCATGGCTGGACACGGTCACCGGAGAGCGCCCTCGTCTGCGCGACGACAGTCGACCAGATCGGCTCGCGCCTGCTGTTCCGCGGATACGGGGTCAGCGAGTACGCCCGGCCGATCCACGCAGGCCTCGTCGCCCACGACGCCCTCGTCGTGCTGGACGAGGCCCACCTCTCCAGGCCCTTCGACCAGTCGCTGGACTGGGTCGAGCGCTTTCGTGGTCCGCCCTGGTCGGAGTGCCCCATCTCGTTGCCCTTCCAGGTGGTGCGCATGACAGCGACCCCCCGGGGCGGGACCGGATTCGAGCTGTCAGAAGACGACCGGAGACATCCGGAGCTGATGCGCCGCCTCGCGGCCTCGAAGCTGGCGCGGCTCCACCTCGTTCCCACCGCTGCGGACGGCGGGGGGGACGAAGAAGGCCGGTTCGTGAGCGCGGCCTCCGAGGCTGCGAAGGGCCTCGTCGCCGGACGCGCTGATCGGACCGTCGCGGTGGTGGTCAACCGCGTGGGGACGGCACGCCGGATCTTCAACCAACTCGGGGCGGATCCGACCCTGGCCGCTTCGACGGACTTCGTGCTCCTCACGGGAAGGTGTCGCCCATACGACCGTGATCGGTTGCTCGCGCGGTGGTTGCCGCGGATGTCGCCCGGGCGCGAGCCGGCCGGAGAGCGTCCCCTGGTCGTCGTGGCGACGCAGACCATCGAAGCGGGCGCCGACCTGGACTTCGACGGGCTCGTGACCGAGGTGGCCTCGCTGGACGCACTGCGACAGCGGTTCGGCCGTCTGGACCGGCGAGGGAGCGCGGGGGTATCCGAGGCGGTTGTCCTGGCGCGTAAGGGCCAGGTGCAGCGGGGCTCGGTGGATCCGGTGTACGGAGCGGTGCTCCCTGCGGTGTGGAAGTGGCTGGAGGTGCAAGCCAAGGCTTCGGGCAAGCCACGGCAGGTGGACTTCGGGATCGAGGCGATGTGCTTGCCCACCGGCCCGCAGGAACTCGCGGACCTGTGCTCCGCGCCGGCTGAGGCGCCGGTGATGTTGCCCGCGCATATCGATGGCTGGGTCCAGACGTGCCCCGCGCCGGGGGCGGACCCGGAGGTGTCCATCTTCCTCCACGGCGAGGCGACCCAGCCGGCGGACGTCCAGGTCGCCTGGCGGGCCGACCTGCCCCTCGAACTGGCGGAGCGAGATGTGGGCGAGGTGGCGGCCATCGTCTCCCTGGTCCCTCCGACGGTGCGGGAGTGCCTCGCGGTGCCTGCTGGCGCCGTGCGGGCGTGGCTGGCGCGATCACCTGCGCTGGAGGTGGCCGACGTCGAGGGCGCCCGCGAGGATCCAGGGGGGACGGAACCGCGGAGCGGACCCGGGAGGATGAGCCGAGCGGTGGTGCGGTGGCGGGGCCCCGAGGACGTGGCGGTCATTCGGCTCGACGAGATCCGGCCGGGGGATACCGTGGTCGTGCCCTCGGAGTATGGGGGTGCCGATGCGCTCGGCTGGAATCCCGACGGCCCGCGGCCGGTCGTCGACGTTGCGGACCCGTGCGCCATGGAGTCCGGGAGGGCTCCGGTGCTCCGCCTGCACCCCGCCGTCGTCCGCCAGTGGCGGGATGGGTCGGCGGTCGGGGAAGACCTCACCGGGGCGGTGGAGGGGATCCTGAAGCGAGATCCCGGCGACGACTCGCTCGTGCCCGAGGCGGCGGTGGTGGTGGAGGCGTTGTCCCGAGTGGAGAACCTGCCGGAGTGGGTCAGGGAAGCCATCGACCGTCTCACTCACCAAGGGGCCCGGCTCCGTCCCTATCCCGCCGAGGCCGGGTCCCGGGCGCTGGTCCTCAGCGAGAAGCCGGCGGCTGCATCTCGCTCCAGGCCACGTAGGAGGCATGAGGAGGCGACGACCGAGGACGACTCGGCGTCCCATACCACCGTGGTGACCCTGGCCGCCCACTGCAAACACGTGAAGCAGCAGGCAGAGCAGATGGCTCGCGCCTGCGGTCTCGGGGAGCCCCTGGTGACCGCGCTTGGAGTGGCGGGCCTGCTCCACGACGTCGGCAAGGCGGACCCGCGCTTTCAGACGTGGCTGCGGGAAGGGGACCGGGTCCCGGTGGTCCTGGGGGAGCCCCCGCTGGCGAAGTCGGGCATGGATCCGCGGGATCGCCGCGCGATGGAAGCGGCACGGCGTCGCTCCGGCTATCCGCCGGGCGCAAGGCACGAGCACACGTCCGTCGCCATGGTCGACGGGGGCGCGTGGTCCTGGCCGAAAGGGGTCGACCAGGACCTCGTGCTCCACCTCGTGGGCACCCACCACGGTAGGGGCAGGCCCTTCGTGGGGTCCGTCCCCGATCCCGAGCCCGTGGATGTGCATCTGTCCCACTTCGGGGCCGAACTGCATACATCGTCCCGACACGGGCTGGAGCGACTCGATTCCGGATGGGTGGACCGCTTCTGGCGCGTGGTGCGTCGCTATGGACCCTGGGGCGTTTCCTATCTTGAGGCGTTGCTCCGGCTGGCGGACCAGCGGGCCTCCGAGATCGAAGCCAATGGGGAGGGGGAATGAAGAAGCGTCAAGGGGCGGTCGTGGCGGAGGCGGTGGAGGCTGTCGCCCCGCCCGTCGGGCCCGAGGATGAACCACCCCGGCGTGACCACGTCCTGGCGGGGCTGGATGGGAGCAACCTTCTCGCCTTCCTCGCCGCAGTGGGCACCCTCCGGACTTGGACGGGGATCGCCCAGGGCGGGGGCGGTCGCCTTTCCTGGAGCCGAGTCGGTTCTCGATGGAGCCCGACTCTTCACCTGGACGAGGAGATCACGGGTGCGGAACTGCTCCAGCGACTGGACGCCGCGCTGTCATCGGGGCGCGGGAGCCCGGCCTTCTCACTGGCAACGGCCGGCTTGCTGGAGCAGGACAACCTGACCTTGAGCGCCGCGGACTTCTCACGAGTGGCGGAGTCTGCGAGTACTCAGGCGACGCCGACGGATCGGGCGTTTGCCGACTTCTGCGCCGCGTGGGGTACGGACGCGTACAGGTCGAAGGACGCAATGGTCGACACCGCGTTCCGGACCATGTCGGGTGCCGGGCACCAGCACTTCCTGGCGTTCATGCGGCAACTCGTCGACACCACCGCGGTGGCGCACCTGAGGAGGGCGCTCTTCGAGAAGTGGCGCTATGAAGACGAGCGTCCGTCGATGAGATGGGATGCGCACGATGATCGCCGGTATGCGCTCCGGGCGCGAGATCCGAGCGCCGACGTGATCCGGACGGTGAGGGGTGCCAACCGCTTGGCATTGGAGGCCATGCCTTACCTGCCCACGGTACCCCGGTCTCGCGGGCCGGTGACGAGCGGGTTCCGGCGGGGGTCGAGGGCGCCTGGGATCGAGTACAGTTGGCCCCTCTGGAACGTTGCCGCCGGGGCCGACGCGGTTCGCACGTTGTTGAACCACGCGGAACTGGTGGTTGCGGAGCCGAGGGCTCAGGTCTTGGGGCCCATCGGCGTCGTCGAGGTGATGCGGACTCGCCGGATCACGGTGGATCGATACCGCAACTTCACTCCCGCCCGTCCCGTCCTTCGCTGACGCGACGACGTTTAGTCTCGCTGTTGGCGGGCGGGCCGCTCCCAAGCTGCCGGTGAAGCGGTGCGCCGCTTCTGGGGAGGGATCCGCCATGGGAGAGCCGCTTCTTCCCGCGAGGATGCTCAACGAGTTCGCCTACTGCCCGCGCCTCTTCTACCTGGAGTGGGTGGAGGGGGACTTCCGGGACAACGCCGACACGGTGGAGGGTCGCTTCGTCCACCGCCGCGTGGACGCCCGGGAGGAGGCCTTGCCCGAGGCGGCGGGGGAGGCGGAGCGGGTCCACGCCCGCTCGGTGTACCTCTCCGACGAGGCGCTGGGGTTGGTGGCCCGGATCGACCTGGTGGAGGCGGCGGGGGGCGTGGCGACCCCGGTGGACTACAAGAAGGGCGAGGCGCCGGACCTGCCCGAGGGGGCGTGGGAGCCGGAGCGGGTGCAGGTGTGCGCCCAGGGGCTGCTCCTCCGGGCCCACGGGTACGAGAGCCGAGGGGGCGTGCTGTACTTCGCGGCCTCTCGGCGTCGGGTGGAGGTCCCGTTCACCGCGGAGCTGGTGGCGCGGACGCTGGATCTCCGGGACGGGGCGATGGCGGCGGCCCGGAGCGAGGTGGCGCCGCCTCCGCTGGTGAACAGCGCCAAGTGCCCGCGATGCTCGCTGGCCCCCTTGTGCCTCCCCGACGAGGTGAACCTGGTGCGGGGCGAGGGGGTGGAGGAGCCCCGCCGCCTGGTCCCGGCCCGGGACGACGCGCTGCCCCTGGTGGTGCAGAAGCAGGGGGCGACGGTGGGCCTGTCGGGGGAGATGGCGAGGGTCAAGGCGGGGAGCGAGGTCCTGGCGGAAGTGCGCCTGATGGACGTGAGCGACGTCTCGGTGATGGGAGCGGTCCAGGTGACGACCCAGGCGTTGCGCGAGATGGTGGGCCGGGGGATCCCGGTCTCGTTCTTCAGCGGTGGAGGGTGGTTCTACGGGATGGCGGTGGGCCTCTCCCACAAGAACGTGCTGCTCCGCAGGCAGCAGTACCGGGCGGCGGACGATCCGGCACGGAGCCTGGCCCTGGCCCGCCGCCTGGTGTCCACGAAGGTCGCCAACCAGCGGACGCTCCTGCGCCGCAACCACCCGGACGTCCCCGACGAGGCCCTGGCGGCGATGCAGCGGGGGGTGTCCCAGGCGTTGAAGGCGGGTTCACTGGAGACCCTCCTGGGGATCGAGGGCTCGGCGGCCCGGGTCTACTTCGAGCACTTCGCCGGAATGCTGAAGGGAGCCGACGCCCTGGCGAAGGAGGGCCCGGCCTTCGACGGCCGCAACCGCCGTCCCCCCCGGGACCCGGTGAACGCGATGCTCTCCTTCTGCTACGCGCTGCTGGCGAAGGACCTGACGGTGACCCTCCAGGGGATGGGCTTCGACCCGATGCTGGGCTTCTACCACCAGCCCCGCTACGGCCGTCCGGCCCTGGCCTTGGACCTGATGGAGGAGTTCCGTCCCCTGATCGCCGACTCGGCGGTGCTGACGGCCGTGAACAACGGGGTGGTGAAGGCATCGGACTTCGAGCGCGGGGCGGCGGGGGTGTCGATGACGTCCCGGGGACGCGCGGCCCTGGTGGAGTGCTACGCCCGCCGGATGGACGAGATGGCGACCCACCCGGTGTTCGGCTACCGCATCAGCTACCGCCGGATCCTGGCGGTGCAGGCCCGCCTGCTGGCCCGCCACATCCTAGGCGAGATCGCCGACTTCCCGGGCTTCCGCACGAGGTGACCGATGCGAACGACTTACGTGGTGGTGTACGATGTGAGCGACGCGAAGCGCCTGCGCCTGGTCCACCGGACCATGCGGGGCTTCGGCGACCGGATCCAGTACTCGGTGTTCCGATGCGAGCTGAACACAATGGAGCGGGTGCTCCTGGAGGCGAAGGTCTCACCCCTGATCCACCACGGGGAGGACCAGGTCCTGATCATCCCCCTAGGCCCACCCGGCGGCCACAACGACTCCGCCATCCGGTGCCTGGGCCGCCCCTACGTGGAGCGCGAGCGTTGCGTGGTGGTGGTCTGACGATCCAGCGGGCGGAGCCCACCGGCGCGTCCGGAGCCCGCCCCCGGGAGCCGGCGACAACCGCACACTCCCGCGTCCGGCCCTCCCCGCCCCGTTCCCCCAGCCACCGGGCCGCCGCCTCCCCCAGAAACGTCCCGAGCGGAACCGTAAACAGGCCGAACCGCGACTCCGCCGGCCCCCGCCCCATCGCGTCCCGCAGCACGCGCGCCGCGAGCGCCGCGGACGCCCGCTCGCACGGCTCGTTCAGCGCGGGACAGACGAACATCTCCCAGAAACGGGCGATCGCCTCGGGCGACTGCCCGATGTCCTCCAGCCACTCCCGCGCCGTGAGGTTGTCCAGCCGGGCGATCTCGGCGTCCTTCAGCCGGCCAATCGCGCCGATCCCCCGCGCGACCCTCCAGCGGTCGCCGAACGAGAGGAAACGGAACGAGAGAAACGACCACGCGCTCTCCCCCAGGTCCGCCCGCCGCCCGTCCGGGCCGAGAAACGGGATCGACAGCCGGGGCTGCCGCCGGACCCTGTCCCCCACCCCCAGCCGCCCGAACAGCGCGTACAGCTCGCGGCACGCCTCGATCGCGATGTGCTCGCCATTGTCGAGTTCCACGGTCCCCTCGGGATCGGGGAAGGACGCGACCATCCCGCCCAGCCGCCGACGGCGCTCGAGGAGCGTGACGCGCCACCCCGCGTCGGCCAGATCGCAGGCGGCGGCGATCCCGGCCAGGCCGCCGCCGACGACGAGGGCGGAGGAAGGCATCAGGCGAAGCGCGCCCGGAACCAGGCGCCCGCGAGCCGCGTGAGTTTCCCGAATGCGGACAGCGACGCGCGGCGGGAGAAGACGTCGTAGCCGCGGCCTTCGATCACGTCGAGCAATCCGGCGTAGACGGCGCGGATCGCGAGGGGGCAGAAGCGTGCGCTGCGGTCGAGGAGGGGAAAGAGGGCCTGGGAGCGGGCGAACGCCTCTCGGGCGCGGGCGACCTGGAACGCCATCAGGGCGCGGAATTCCGGCGTGACGCGGCCGGCGAGCAGGTCGTCGCCGGTGACGCCGAACCGCGACAGCTCCTCCTCGGGGAGGTAGACGCGTCCGCGTCGGGCGTCCTCGCCGAGGTCGCGGAGGATGTTGGTGAGCTGCATCCCCAGCCCCAGCGTGTCGGCGTGCTCCAGGGCGGCGGGGTCCCGGAAGCCGAAGATGTGCACGCAGGCGATCCCGACGGCGCCGGCGACCTTATGGCAGTACGACTTCAGTTCCGCGAAGGTCGCATAACGGGAGACGCGGAGGTCCTGCTCGGCGCCGTCGATGATTTCGCCGAGCGGTTCCCGCGGGATCCCGAACCGGCGCGCGGCGTCCGCGAGCGCCGTGAACGTCTCGTCGTCCGGCGCCCCAGAAAAGGCGCCGTCGAGCCGGCGCCGGCAGTCCGCAAAGCGTTCCTCGCGGTCGGCGATCCCCGGCTCGTCCGCGATGTCGTCGGCCCCGCGGGAGAACGCGTACAGGGCGCACATCGCATTCCGGCGCGCCGGATCGAGCCCGCGGATCGGAAGCCAGAAGTTCCGCGCCGCGCGGCGCGTCAGGGCTTCACACCAGACGTACGCCTCCTCAACCGGGATCGCCGCCGGAGGGCGCCCGGTTTCCGGCCGCGGCATTCCCGGCGCCGTCATCCGACCAGCGCCTTCATCGCCAGCCAGACCTTCGTGGACTTCCGGACCCGCGGCCTCTTCGACAGCGTCTCGAACCCCTGCTTCTCCACGGCGTCGAGAATCGCGCGCCCTCCGCCGAGGAACAGCCGGACGTCGCGGCGGAGGGCGCCGTCGACGAGATCGAGAAGCGGCGCGCCGCGGTCGAGGTGCCCGCGCGCCAGGGCGACCTGCTCCTTCATCAGGGACACGAATCCCGGCGAGGGACGCCGGGCGAGGATGTCCGCCTCCGGGACGCCATGCCGCCGCAGGTCCTCCAGCGGGAGGTAGATGCGGCCTTTCTCCACTGCGTCGCGGCCGACGTCCTGCCAGTGATTGGCGAGCTGGAGGCCTGTGCAGATCTCGTCCGACAGCGCCCCGCGGCGCTCGTCGTCCTGGCCGAACAGACCCAGGACCATCCGGCCCACCGGATCGGCCGAATGCGCGCAATACCGCCGCAGGTCGGCCCCGCTGGCCCAGCGCGTCTGCCTCTGGTCCATCCGGTTCGCCTCGATCAGCCGGAGAAACGGTTCCAGCCGGAGCTGTTTCTCGCGCGCGGTCCGGCCGAGGGCCGCCAGGATCGGCTCCCGCGCCCCGCCCTCCCAGGCCGCACGGACGCGCCGTTCCCAGTCGTCGAGCGCAGCGAGCCGGTCGCCGGGAGCCTCGTCCCCGAGGTCGTCCGTCGTGCGGCAGAACGCATAGACCGCGAAGAAGTCCCGGCGCAGGTCCTTCGGCAGGAACCAGGAGCCGACGGTGAAGTTCTCGTAGTGCCCGCGCGCGAGCCGTTCGCAGGCGGCATCGCCCTCGGCGATGAGCGGATCGCTCGGGAAAACGGGCATCACCCCACCTTACCATGCCCGGCAACTTGCGTTGACGGTTCGCGCCCCCGCCCCGTACGATCCCCGCCCCGATTTCGATACGGATCCCTTTACCTAAAGGAGCACCCGACATGGCACTCGCAACCGGCGCCGTCGCGCCCGACTTCACCCTCAAGGGGACGCCCGACAACGCGGTCACCCTCTCCGCCCACAAGGGGAAGGACAACGTCGTCCTGCTGTTCTACCCCTTCGCTTTCTCCCCCGTCTGCGCCGAGGAAATGTGCAGCGTGAGAGACGACTGGAGCGCGTTCGGCGACCTGAAGGCGGCCGTGTACGCGATCAGCGTCGACTCCGTCTGGTCCCAGAAGGCGTTCCGGGCGGCGCAGAACGCACCGTTTCACTTCCTCTCGGACTTCAACAAGACGGTGTCGAAGGCCTACGACGTCCAGTTCGAGAAACTCGGGGACTGGATCGGCGTCGCCAAGCGCGCGGCCTTCGTGATCGGGAAGGACGGCAGGATCGCGTTCGCCTGGTCGAACGACGATCCGAAGGTGAAGCCGGACCTGGCGGCGATCAAGGCGGCGCTCCAGAAGTTGAAGTAGGCTCTCCCGCCGCACACGACCTTCAGGCCCCTCCGCGAGGAGGGGTTTTTTCATGGCCGGGGTGGCTGCGGCTCGGGGGCCGGTTCCGGCGGCGCGGGCGGCTCCGCAGGGGCGTCGGGGACGATCCGGCCGTCCACCATCCGCACGATCCGGTGCGCGCGCCGCGCCAGGTTCATCTCGTGCGTCACGATCACGAAGGTCGTCTTCCGCTCCGATGCCACGGTCCAGAGCAGATCCTGGATCTCCTGCGAGGTCACCGTGTCCAGATTCCCCGTCGGCTCGTCGCAGAACACGACCTGCGGCTTCGTCATCAGCGCCCGGGCAATCGCAACACGCTGGCGCTCTCCCCCCGAAAGCCTCCCCGGCACGTGCTTGAGCCGTTCCCCCATCCCCATCCGCTCCAGCAGCCCGGAGGCCTGCTCCCTCGCCTCCCGCCGGAGCAGCGGCCAGCCGAACACCGAACTCCGGATCTTCATGGGCAGCATCACGTTCTCGAGCGCGCTCAGTTCCGGGAGCAGGTGGTAAAACTGGAACACGAAGGAGAAGTCGGAATTCCGCATCCGGGCCCGCTCTCCGTCCCCCAGGTCCGCGAGACTCTTTCCCCGGAACGACACCTCCCCCGCCGTCGGCGGGTCGAGCAGCCCGAGAATGTGCAGAAGCGTGGACTTCCCCGCCCCGCTGGGCCCCACGATCGCCACAACTTCCCCTTCCTCGATGTCCAGGTCCACTCCGCGCAGGACCGGCAGCGTCCGGTCCCCGATCCTGAAGTCCCTGCGCACCCCTTTCGCCGACAGGTACCCGCTCATTCGTAGCGCAGCGCCTCCACCGGGTTGAGACGGGCCGCCTTCCAGGCGGGGGGAAGCGCCGAGAGGATGCAGACGGCGAGCGTGGAGCCGACGATCGCCGCCCAGACCGGGATGTTCGCCTCGGTCGGGATCCGGTCGAGCATATAGATGTCCTTCGGGAACGGGTACCAGCCGGTCTTCAGGTAGACCCAGTCCGCGAGCGGATTCAGGTTGTCGAGGATGAGGACCGCCCCGACCAGCCCCAGGCTCACCCCCAGCACGCCGATGATGAGCCCCTCCATGAGGAAAATGGACAGCACGCCGCCGACGGTCGCTCCCTGCGCCCGGATGATCCCGATGTCGCGCGTCTTCTCCGTCACGAGCATGCTCAGCGTCGCCAGAATCATGAACCCCGCGATCAGCACGATGAAGAACAGGATGATCGCCATGATCGTGCGCTCCACCGCCACCGCCTGCAGCAGGATCGCCTTCTCCTCCTGCCACGTCGTGACGTCATAGCGCCCGCGGAGCATCTTGCGCAGACGGTCCGCCGTCTCCTCGCTCCGGTCATAGTCCCGGATCCGGATCCGCAGGCGGTTGACCTTTCCTTTCTCGTTGAGAAGCGACTGGACCGCCTCGAGCGGGGCATAGACGATCTGCTGGTCGTACTCGTTCATCCCGGAATTGAACGCGGCCACCACCGCCGTCTTGATGACCGTCGGGCGGATCGACCCGTCCAGCCCGCCGTCCTTGATGTCGCGCGGCGTGATCGTCGTCGCGCTCAGCCCGACCCCGACGTAGCCGTGGCCGATCTGTTCCACAAGCCGGAGACGCGTGTTCGGCCCGGGCTTGACCGGAAGGACGATGAGGTGCCGGTCGGGATCGGACCCGGGCTCGCGCAGCTGCTCGCCCGGCGCCACGACCGGCAGCAGCGCCCGGCGCTCCGGCTCCAGCCGCTTCCAGGCCTCCGACACCGCATTCTTCGGAATCTCCCGGGAGGTCAGGACGACCAGCTTCGCCGGCCTCTTCTCCTTCGTCGTGTCGTACGCCAGGAGATCGAGCGCCAGGTACAGCCGCTCCGGCCAGTCCCGGATCTCCCCGCCTTTCTGCCCGCGCAGCCAGTCGGCCGCGTCGGCGATCCGCTCCGTCGCGCCGCTCTTGAGCTGGGACGCGCTCTCGGAGTCGGCGGTGATCACGCAGAACTTGTCCTTCGGGTTGACCACGCCGAGCCCCTCGGCGGCCGCGGCGCAGGCTTCGGCGCCGTCGCAGAGGAAGACGACGTCCTTGTTCCGGTATCCGCCGAGGACGCCGGAGCCGAGAATGACCGGCGTCCAGCCGGCGGGGAGAGCCCGCCCCGTGAGATTCGAGAAGTCCGGCGGGTGGCCGTCCAGAATCGTCTCCGCGAACCCGCTGACCTCGCGCTCCAGCTCGGGAACGATCCCGATCAGCACCGCGCCCTTGGGACCCTTGTCCAGCATCACCGGCCACTCGAGCTGCGGCGCGACCGCGACGACGTCGGGGTCCTGCCGGATTTCCGCCGCGACCTTTTCCCAGTCCTCGATGAGCGCCGTGCGCGAGAACACGGAACTCACCACCGTCACGTGCGCCGTCATGCCCCGGATCCGCGCCCGCATGTCCCGCGCAAACCCGCCCATGATCGAGGTCACGACGATCAGCGTCAGCACCCCGAACGCCACCCCCAGCATCGACAGGAACGAGATCTTCCGCGTGCGCAGGTAGCGGAGGGCGAGGAAGAGCTTGTACATCAGTCCTGGCGCCGCATGAGGGGGAACAGGATGACGTCACGGATCGACCGGCTGTCGGTCAGGAGCATGACGACGCGGTCCACGCCGATCCCGATCCCTCCGGCGGGGGGCATCCCGTGCTCCTGGGCGACCAGGAAGTCCTCGTCGATCCTCTCCATCCCCTCCTCCTTCGCCTTGAGCTGCCGTTCAAAACGCTCCCGCTGCTCGATCGGATCGTTGAGCTCGGTGTAGGCGTTCGCGATTTCCATGTTCGCGATGTACAGCTCGAAGCGTTCGACGACCCTCGGGTCGGACGGCGACCGCTTGGTCAGCGGCGAGAGTTCGACGGGGTAGTCGATCACGAATACCGGCCCCGTGAGGTCCCGCTCGACCAGATGTTCGAAGACGTCGTTCGCCACCTGTTCGTGCGCGCGGCCGGCGTCCAGCCCCAGCGCCCGGGCTTTCTCCTTCACCTTCGCCCCGTCGAACCAGTCGAACCCCGCCTTCTCCTGGAACAGATCCAGATACTTCCGGCGCGGCCACGGCGGAGTGAGGTCGTACGCGTTTCCGTCGAACGTGATCGTCGCCGTCGGACGGTGAAGCGTCGCCAGGTGCGACAGCAGCCCCTCCGTCAGCTCCATCATTCCCCGGTAGTCGCTGTACGCGTGGTACAGCTCCATCATCGAAAACTCCGGATTGTGCCGCGGGCTGATCCCCTCGTTCCGGAAGTTCCGGTTGATCTCGAAGACTTTCTCCATCCCCCCCACCAGCAGCCGCTTGAGGTAGAGCTCGGGCGCGATCCGCAGGAAAAGCTCCATGTCCAGCGCGTTGTGGTGCGTCACGAACGGCTTCGCCGCCGCCCCGCCCGGGATCGGCTGCATCATCGGGGTCTCCACCTCGACATACCCCCGCTCCGTCAGCCAGCGCCTCCACTCCGCCACCAGCTGGGACCGCCTCCGGAACGTCTCCATCACCTCCGGATTCGCGATCAGGTCCAGATACCGCTGCCGGTACCGCGTCTCGACGTTCGTCAGCCCGTGCCACTTCTCCGGCAGCGGGCGCAGGCTCTTGGCGAGGACGCGCAACTCCTGAACCTCGACGGAGGTTTCGCCGGTCCGGGTCTTGAAGAGCTTCCCGCGGACGCCGATGAGATCCCCGAGGTCGAGATGCTGGAACAGCGCCATCCCGGCATCGCCGAGGATGTCCTTCTTCACGTACAGCTGGATCTTCCCGGTCCAGTCGCGGAGATCGAGGAAGTTCGCCTTCCCGAACTGGCGCCGCCCCGTGACGCGCCCTGCGACCGTGAGCACGCGCCCCTCCGCATAGTCCGCCGCCGCCGGCCCGATCGGGACCGTGCCGTCAAACCGCCCGCCCCACGGGTCGACCCCCTGCCCCTTCATCGCATCCAGGTGCGTCCGCCGGTCCGCCAGCAGCTGCTCCTCCGGACGGCGCCCCTTCGACTCCTCCTGCGGTTCCGGCGACGGCTGTGTCATGCGTTCTTCCGCTGTTCGGTGACCTCGGCCTGGACCCACCCGTTCACCTGTTGAACGAGCGCGTCATAGGCCCTCTGCGCATTGATGAGATTCTGGATCGAGGAGTTCACGGAAATCTTCGCCTGGACCTCGACGATCTGCCGCTGGTCCTTCTCCGAGAACTCCGCCCCGGACGACTTGATCTTCAGCAGCCTCTCGCCGTCCTCCTGCGCGATCCGCACGAGCTCCCGCGCCTCCCTGTCCGCCTCGAACACCTTCTCCGCCGCGACCAGCTCCCGGAACTGCGCGGTCGCCGCAATCGCCCGGCCGGCCTGGCGGGCTAGCTGTTCCAGTGACATGCGCGCTCCGGAAATCAGGGAGCGGGAAGTCTACGGGCGACGACGGGTCCCGGCAAGACCGGGGCCATCCGCGCGGGACGCCGCATTCCCCCGGGGCCTCACCTCACCCCGCGACGCAGCTCCGCGATCCCCTCGAACCGCTCCACAATGACCTCCGCCCCGGCCTCGCGAAGCGCCGCCGCCCCGCTGAATCCCCACCCCGCCCCCCAGAACGGGATCCCGGCCGCGCGCGCCGTGGCCAGGTCCACCGTCGAATCCCCGATCAGCACACCGCGCGGCGCACCCGTCGCCTCGAGAATCCGCGTCACCCCCGCCGGATCGGGCTTCTTCACCGGAAGTGTATCCCCGCCGATCACCGCCTGGAACCGCCCCGCCAGCCCGAGCGCCGCCAGCATCCGCCGCGCCATCCCCTCAGGCTTGTTCGTCAGCACCGCCAGCGGGCCGGGAAGTGCGGCGAGCGTCGCCTCGACCCCCGGATACAGCACCGTCGTATCCAGCAGGTGCTCGCCATAATGCGCCGCCCAGGCCGCCAGCGCCGCCCCGTGCAGCTCCCGGCGCCCCGCCACGCACCGCTCCATCAGCACCGAGGCGCCGTCCCCGATGAACCCTGTGATCCGCTCCGCCGGGATCGGCTCCAGCCCCACCGCCCGCAGCGCCGCATTCGCCGACGCCGCAATGTCCGCACGCGTGTCCGCCAGCGTCCCGTCCAGGTCGAAGATCAGCGCGACCGGCACGCCGCCTACTTCGTCTCGAACTCGATGACCTCGCGCACGCTGGTCATGGGAAGCGCACCCGCCGTCGCCCTGGACTCGCTCTTCACCGTCCGCCCGGGCATCTCACCGCTCTCCCAGAGCGTCGTCTCGACCGTCTGCCCGTCGTACTCGAGCCGCGTGCTGCGGACCCAGCAGGCCAGAGTCCTCTGCCCCACCGTCACCGTCTCGTCGAGCGCGGTGACCTTCGACGTTTCCTTCCGGGTCACCCCCTGCACGACCAGCGACTTCTCGGATCGGACCTCGACCTTCTCCCCGCGGATCTCCCCCTCCCAGACCTTCCAGGTCGACTTCCCGTCCGGGCCGGTCCCCGTCCGCACCGCACACACCATCGGCTTCCCGCCGACTTCCAGTTCCTCCGATCCGGCCTCCGCCCAGGTCCACTCCGGCACCCCCGGCGCCGTCCGCGAAATCCTCAACTCCTCGACGGGAAGCGCATTTCCGCCCATCGACGCCTCGATCTTCAGCTGGTAGCTCTCGGCCGTGACCTCGGCGAGGGTGAACGTCGTCACCTCGACCATTTCCTCGCTCGACAGCCGCGTCGTCGTCCGGACCTTGATCCAGCTCCCGCGCCCGAACTTCGTCCAGCGTCCCTCGTCCGCGCGCGCCGACAGCGCCGCCAGCGCGAAAACGACGACCAGTGCCCGCAATCTCATGGATGGCTCCCGAACAGGTCCCTCCACCTTAGGGGCGCCGCGCGGCCGGTGTCAAGCACGCGCGAACTCCCTGCGCTACAATCCCCCCGTGCCGCTTCGCATCCTCTACCTCATCACCGAGCTCGATCCCGGCGGCGCCGAAAAGCAGCTCTTTCACCTCGCGTCAGGCCTCGACCGCAGCCGGTTCGAACCCCGCGTCCTGTGCCTCCGGGGATTCGGCGAGGTCGGGACCCGCCTGCGCGCCGCCGGCATCCCGGCGGACACCCTGGGGATGAAAGGCAAATGGGACGTCCGCGCGCCCCTGCGGCTCAAGGCGATGCTCGAGGCCGCCCGCCCCGACATCCTGCATTCCTTTCTTTTCCACGCCAACATGCTCGGCCGGCTCGTCGCGCGGCGGGCCGGGGTCCGTGTGGTCATCGGCAGCGTGCGGGTCTGCGAAACCCGGCGGCACCACCTGCTCTGGGACCGGCTGACGCAGGGGCAGATGGACATGGAGACCTGCGTGTGCGAGGCGGTGCGCGCCTGGACCGAGGAGGAGGCGGGGATCGACCCGCGGAAACTGGTGACGATCCCCAACGGCGTCGAGCTGCCGGTGCTCGACGCGCCGGATCGGCGCACTCCCGATGCCCTCTTCGTCGGACGGCTGGAGCCCCAGAAGGACGTCCGGACCCTCCTTGCGGCCTGGCCGCTCGTCCGGCGGCGCGTCCACGGAGCGCGGCTCCGGCTGATCGGACGCGGACCGGAGGAGGCCGCCCTGCGCGCCGCCGCGACGGACGGCGTCGAGTTTCTCGGGTACCAGGCCGACGTCGCGCCCTGGTGGCGGGGGTCACGCGCGCTGGTCCTCCCGAGCCTCTGGGAGGGCCTCCCGAACGTCGTGCTGGAGGCGATGTCCTGGTCGCTTCCTGTGATCGCAACCGCGGTGGGTGGGTCGGTGGAGCTGGTGCGCGAAGGCGAAACGGGATTCCTGGTTCCGCCGGGCGATCCTGTGGCGCTGGCGGACCGCGTGGCGCGGGTGCTGGAAGAGGGGAATCGGGCGCGGGAGATGGGGGCTGCGGGGCGCGCGGTGGTGGCGCGGGACTATACGATGGAGCGGATGATCGGCGCGAACGAGGCGCTGTACGAGCGGCTGGCGGCTCCGCGTTCAGGAATCTGACACCAGAGTGTCAGCACCTTGGACAAAAGCGCGGGAATGAGCAAAGAAGTTTGCCAATGCGGTTGACACCGCCGGCGGGTCGGAATGCCGTCGTTTTTCGCAACTCATTGCCACACAAGCAGTTGCGAATTCTGGCCCTCTCGGCACAACGGTTGCTATTCAAGACGCCGGACGGAGGAACACACCTATGGCCACCGTGATGATCGAGCTGAAGGGACTCACCGAGACCCGTGAGCTCGACGGGCGGCCCCTGGTGATCGGCCGTTCGCGCTCCGCGGATGTCCGCCTGGATCACGCCAGCGTGTCCGGACGGCATGCCCGGATCGAGACGGGACCGGACGGCGTCCTGACGATCGTGGACCTCGACAGCACGCACGGACTCGAAGTCGCAGACCGGAAGGTGGACCGGGTCGCCGTGACGGACGGACTGGTCCTGCGGATCGGCAAGGCACGACTCACATTCAAAACAGGCGGTGGCCAGGCCCGAGCGGAATGCCTGCAACGGTTGCAGCTTCCGGACCCCGGAGTGTCGGGAATCTCCCCCCCTCCCGCCCCCGGCTCGGGCCTGGGAACCACCCGCCGCGCGAATCCCGCCGAGCGCGCCTCGCGCTTCGCGCAACACCGCGCCGCCGTCGCCCGCAAGCCGCTGCGAGCCCAGGTCGCGGATGCGTCCACGACGGCAGTCTCCATCGCGATCGCGGCCGGCCTCCACGGGTTCATCGCGCTCGCGCTCACCGTCGCGGTCTACTACCAGTTCACGCCCCTCCCGCCCCCGATGACCCGCGTCACCCTCGCCCCGCCCCGCGAGCTCGCCTTCGTGCCGCCGGACTCGGTGTTCCAGCCCGTGGAAGGCGGCGCGGGCGACGCGATGGCCGAACCGGGCACTCCTCCCCCCATTCCGACCTTCGAAGACTCCCCGAACCTGGCGGACGACGGCGGCCGCCTGATCCCGGAAGGGCGGCTGGAGGACGCGGCGGCCCCCGAGGCGGCGCCGAAACGCACGGTCGTCCGGCCTCCGCTCGCGCTGGAGAAAAACAGTGCGATGCGGAAATTCGTGAAGGTCCCGCCGCTCGCGCCGGACTGGGACAAGAAGGGCCCGATCGCGAAGGAGGGCGGGACCGGCGGCGGCGCCGGCGACGCCGCGGTGCCGAACGCGGACGGCGGCGGCAGGGCCGGGATGGTGACCGAGGACGACGCAGTGGACCGCGTGCGTGGAAACATGGACCGGCAGGGTCGCGGCTGGGAGGCGATCGCCGGGATGGAAAAGGGCGAGGTGGTGGTCGTCGCCGGGGACTACGACCACGTGCAGCGCGTCCTCGACCGCCTCAAGGTCCCCTACTCGCTCCTCGATGCCCGGCGCCTCGGCGGGGCGAAGCTGAACGCGGTCAAGGTCCTGCTCCTGAACTGCCCCTGCCAGCTCGACGGCGCAGGGGTCATCAAGCTGCGGTCGTTCGTGGACAAGGGCGGCTGGGTGGTCAGCACCGACTGGGCGCTGACGGTGATCAAGGAGGCGTTCCCCGGATACCTCCGGAACCAGACCCTTTCCCCGGAGACATGGGTCGCCATCGAACCCGCGGCCGGGGCCGAGAACGACCCCCTGCTCCAGAACGTCTTCAACGGCGCGGACAAAGCCCCCCGCTGGTACCTCGAGGAACGCAGCTACCTCTTCCGCGTGGACGCCAAGGCGAAGGACAAGGTGAAGGTGCTGATCGAGAGCGCGGAGATGAAGACGAAATACGGCGCCGGTGTCGTGGCGGCGACGTTCGAGTACGGCCAGGGGCGGGTGCTCCACATCGCGAGCCACCTGCAGCAGGTCTCGACCGACGCGAACGCGCACTACGCGATGTACCAGTTCCTCGTGAACTGGCTGGTCGCCGCGTCCGAGGCCTCGCCGGCCGCCCCGAAGTAGCGGGATTCCGCGCAGGGTCGTCGCGCGGCCCTCGGCCGCAGCCGGCCTTGCCCGCACGCCCTCCCGGGTCCACAATGGGCGTCCAGCCGTTCCCACGACCTCCATCCGGGGAATCTTCCGCCATGTTCGGTGACGCGACCATCCTCCACGCCCCCCCACTCCTCCAGTTCGGCAGCGACGGCGCCCGCGTGCTCCTCGATCCGGAGGGTCCGAACTGGGTGGCCACCGATCCCCGCGGCGCCACGCTCCTCTCCTGGGTCGACGGTCACCGGTCCGTCGCCGACCTGACCCGCCGCTACGCGGAGACCTGGAACCTCGAGCCGGCCAAAGCCTGGGTCCACGTCCGCACCCTCCTCGAAGACGCCCGCCGCTCCCACCTCCTCGCCGAAACCCCCTTCGCCCGGACACCCTGGCCCGGCCGGGCGGGCCACCTCCGGCCCCGCCTCCGCGAACTGTGGCTGCAGGTGAACAACTTCTGCAACCTGACCTGCTCGCACTGCCTCGTGACAAGCGGCCCCCAGGGTGCGAAAGGACTTCCGCCGGAAGTGCTGGCGCGGATCGTGGACGACGCGCTGGGTCTCGGCGTCGGGGAAGTCTTCGTGACGGGAGGTGAGCCGTTCCTCCGCGACGACATCTACGATCTGATCGGCCGGGTGACCGCCCGGGGGCGGCTGACCGTCCTGACCAACGGGACGCGATGCGATGCGCAACGGCTGGCCGCCCTGCCGGGTCGCGCCCATCTCCGGCTGCAGGTGAGCTGCGACGGCGCTTCCGCCGCGACCAACGATCCGGTCCGCGGCGCGGGGACGTTTGAGCGGATCGTGGAGGGAGTGCGGGCGCTGGTCGCGGCCGGCGTCCCGCATCTCACGCTGTCGTGTGTCGTCACGGCGCGCAACGTGGACGAACTGCCGCAGTTCCCCGCCCTCGCGAAGTCGCTCGGCATCGAGTCCGTGCACTTCATGTGGCTGCACAAGCGCGGGCGCGCCGTCGACCCCGGGAGCGACTTCTTCGTGCAGCCCGACCGGCTGATCCGCCAGATGAGGGCGACGCGGAAGGCCGCGGCGGCGTGCGGCGTGCGGATCGACAACGACGACTCGTTCCGAATCCGGGTCGACCGGCCGGCGGGGGACAAGCTCGACCTCGGCAACGCGGGGGTCGAGTCGCTCTGCGTCAATTACGACGGGCGCGTCTACCCGAGCGCCTCGTTCAGCGGCGTCCCCGCGCTCGACTGCGGCTCCGTGCTGGAAACCCCGCTCGACCGGATCCTCCGGGACTCCCCCGTCTGCCGCGAGTTCCAGCGCGCCTCTGTCCGGGACAAAGCGCTCTGCCGCGACTGCGGGCTGAAGTTCGTCTGCGGCGGCGGGGACATCGAGCACGCCTGGTGGTCGTCCCAGGGCCCGGACGGGCGCGGCTCGGTGCTGGCCGCGGACCCCTATTGCGAACTCTGGAAGGCGACCGTCGCCGACACGCTGGAGGGGATCGCACGCGAGTCCCTCGCGGGCCTGAACCGCCGGTCCGGATTCGACGCCCCGGTCGTGTCGCGCGCCATGGGCGAAGGCGAGAAACACTGCGCCAGCGACCACCGCCCGCAGCCGGGGGAGGTGACCGTCTCCACGCTCCACTCCAACTGCGTCCTCTCCGTCGACGTCGACCGGGCGCGGGAACGCGTCCGCGCCTTCTACGGCAGGGCGGCGGAATCCCCGGAGAAGGACCTCTGCTGCCCGACCTCCTACCCGAAGGACCATGTCGGCCACATCCCGAAGGACGTCATCGACCGCTTCTACGGCTGCGGCTCCCCCGTCGCCCTCACCGAACTCAAGCCGGGGGAAACGCACCTGGACCTGGGAAGCGGCGCCGGCATCGACTGCTTCATCGCGTCGAAGTTCGTGGGGAAGGCCGGGCGGTCGATCGGCGTGGACATGACCGACGCCATGCTCCAGGTCGCCCATGCCTGCGCGCCCGTCGTCGCGAAGAACCTGGGGTGGTCGAACGTGGAGTTCCGGAAGGGTTTCCTCGAGACGCTTCCGGTCGAGACCGGGACGGTGGATTGCGTGACCTCGAACTGCGTGATCAACCTGTCGCCCGACAAGGGGAAGGTGTTCGGCGAGATGTGGAGGGTGCTGAAGGACCACGGGCGGATCGTGGTCAGCGACATCGTGAGCGAGGTGGAGATCCCGGCGCACCTGCGCGGGAACGAGCGGCTCTGGGGCGAGTGCCTCACCGGCGCGCTGACGGAGGACGCATTCCTCGCCGGGCTGGAGAAGGCGGGGTTCTACGGCGTGCAGGTCCTCAAGAAGACCTGGTGGAAGAACGTCGAGCAGTACGCCTTCTACTCGGTGACGGTGCGCGGCTACCGGTTCGAGAAGAAGGCCGGGTGCGTGTTCGTGGGCCAGACGGCGATCTACCAGGGCCCGGCGAAGGCGATCGTCGACGAGGAGGGCCACTTCTTCCCGCGGGGAGTGCCCGTGGAAGTCTGCACGGACACGTCGGCGAAGCTGTCGAAGCCGCCGTACGCCGGTTCGTTCACCGTGACGGACCCGACGCGCGAGCGGCCGGCGGACTGGGAGTGCTGCGGCGGGGACGGCGCATGCTGCTGAACGGGGGGCGGCGATGACGGCGGCGATCCTGCTCGCGACGATCGCCGTCGCGTTTGCCAACGGGGCGAACGACAACGCGAAAGGGGTCGCGACGCTGCTCGCCTCCCGCTCGGCGGGATGGCGTCCCGCGATCGGATGGGCCACGGTCACGACGCTCGCGGGGGCCGCGGCGTCGGTCGCGTTCGCGGCGGCGCTGTTCAAGGCGTTCGGCGGGTCGGGGATCGTCCCCGCCGACGTGGCGGCCCGGCCTGAGTTTCTCATGAGTGTGGCGTCGGGCGCCGCGGGTGCGGTGCTCCTGGCATCGGTGGTCGGGATACCGATTTCCACGACGCACGCGCTGACCGGGGCGCTGGTCGGCGCGGGGCTGGCCCTGGCCCCCGGCCAGATCGGGTATCGGGTGCTGGGGACACGATTCGCGCTGCCGCTTCTCATTTCCCCGATCGCGGCGATCACCGCGACGGCGGTCCTGTACCGGGTGTTCCGCCGGGTCCGCCTGGCGCTGGGAGTCACGGCGGAGTCCTGTGTCTGCGTCGGGCAGCGCGTCGTCGCCACCTGCCCGTCGCCGGAGGCGGCGGTGCTGTACCTCAATGAGCAGGTTCTCCCCACGCTGCAGACCGGGACGACGGCCTGCTGCTCCCAGCGGTACGCCGGATCCGTCGCCGGGGTGTCCGCCCAGCAGGCGCTCGACGGAGCCCACTGGGTGACCGCGGGCGCGATGTCGTTCGCCCGCGGATTCAATGACGCTCCCAAAATCGCGGCGCTTGCGATCGCCGCTTCCCTGACCGGCATCCCCGCCGGCGTGGCGCTCGTCGCCGCGTCGATGGCCGTGGGCGGCATCGCCCTGTCCCGACGCGTCGCCCGGACCATGAGCGAGAAAGTCGCCGACATCAACACCGGTCAGGGCTTCACCGCCTCGCTGGTGACCTCCGCCCTGGTCATCTCCGCCACTGCATGGGGGCTCCCCGTCTCCACGACGCACGTCTCCTGCGGCGCGCTGTTCGGCATCGGCGCCGTCAACGGAACCGCCCGCTGGCCCATGATCCTCGCCATCGTCATGGCCTGGGTGACCACCCTCCCGCTCGCAGCCCTGCTCGCCGGCGGGACCGCGATGGTCCTGCGCTAACCCCCGCACGGGAATTCCCTGTTTCTGCCCGCATCGCATCGATATCCTCGTGCCCTGCGCAAGGATCACCCGACCCAGGACCACCTTCAGAGGGATACCGATGACCGCCGCATTCCGCTTCGCGCTCCTGCTCGCCTCGATCGCCGTCGCCACCGGCTGCTCCGGCACCCGAGAGGTCAACATCACCTCCGAACCCCAGGCGGCGTTCATCCAGATCGACGGCCAGAACGCGGGGAACGCCCCCCTGACCCATACGTTCAATTTCCGCCACAAGCCCTCCTACGTCGTCACCGCCTCCCTGCAGGGGTATTTCACCGAGGAAGTCGTCCTCGGCGGCAAGTCCCCGCCGGTCCAGTACGGGGCGCTCCGGATCGTTCTCCTCGAGGACGAAGCGTTCAAGGCGACCACGACCTCCGAGGCCACGAACGCCTGGCTCCGCATCCAGATCAGCCCGACGCTGACCGCCGACATGGTCTGGCAGAAACTGGTCGACTCCGTCACCTCCGCCTACAGCAGCCTCGAACAGCTCGACAACAGCTCCGGCTACATCCGCAGCGTTTCGACATCCAGGAAGTTCAGGGGTCCCAAGGGACAGTTCAGCGTCCGGACGCGGTTCACCGGCAGCATCGCGCAGAAGGAACCCCTGCTCTACAAGCTCAAGATCGAGTCGGAGATCTCCTGGAACGGCTCGGACTGGTCACCCTACAGCCGGGTCTACAAGGAGGACGCCGCGCTGATCGAGGAGCTGCAGAGCCGCCTCGGCATCAAGTAGCCCCCGCCGGTCTGCGGCTCAGCGCCCGGCGGTCGCCGCGGCATCCCTCTCGATTCCCTCGAGAATCGCGATCCGCCGCTCCAGCATCGACCTCCGCTGCACGGATGCGGTCTCCAGCTGCCGTCGCGCTTCCGCGATGAGCGGGGCCAGTCCGGGGCGGATCGTCGCCAGCGCCTCCCGGATCATCTGCTCGAACGACGCCGCACCGACCAGTTCGACCGCCCCGTTCCAGCGGAGCACCGTCCGGGCTCCCTCGATGTCGGGGATGATGCTCCAGGCGACGAGCGTGCGGGCGGGGGTTCCCGCGGCGAGGGGCATCAGGAGCGCGTAGTCGTCGATCGAAGCGTCCTGGATCGGGAACTCCGGGACGTAGTCGCCGCGGTCGCCCGAAACGAGCGCGGCCGCGACGTCCCTGACGGTCAGCGGCTTCTCCTCACGGCGCATGTGGCAGTACTCGAGGCAGTCGTGAAGCCGTTCGAGAACGCGCGCGCGCGTCCTTCGGATCAGGTCGGGGCTCCCCTCGGTCTCCGCGATCCGCCAGCCGCCGGGGGTCGGCGCAAGCCGCACCGCGGCGGCCACCGGCACCGCGGCGTCCGTCGTCTCCGCGCGCAG
>JABWAY010000264.1 GCA_013360825.1 Candidatus Brocadiia bacterium
CTCCCCCAGAGCCAGCATCGCCGCGATCACCGCGGGGGGGAGGAGGAAGAGGAGCCGCCGGAACCGGCGCGCCCGGCTCAGCTGCCCCGCCGCGTCTGCGGAGCGCCGGTGCTCGGGATCGGGGGCCGGGGAGACTTCGGTCACCCCCGCATTCTACGCGGCGCCGGGAATCCCGGGCAGCCGAACACCCCGGGCGGTCGCCGCGCCGGTTGCGCCGCGGCCTACACCCCGGACTTGATGTTCACGATGTCCCCGTCGGCCACGATGTACCCCTTCCCCTCCTGCCGCAGCCGCGCCCGCGCCTTCACGACCTTCATGTCCCCCGCCGCCGCCTCCCAGTCCGCGAACGACACGACCTCGGCCGCCACGAAGCCGCGCGCCAGGTCGCTGTGGATCTTCGACGCCGCCTCGACCGCGTCGTCCCCCTTCCGGATGATCCACGCGCGGCACTCGTCCTCGCCCGCGGTGAAGAAGTACTGCAGTCCGAGGGAGCGGAAGCAGGCCTGGACGAGCGCCGGCGTCGCCAGCTCCGTCAACCCGTAGTCCCCCATGAACGCCGCCCGCTCCTCCGCCTCCATCCCCAGCAGCTCCAGCTCCAGCTTCGCGCAGATCGGCACCACGGAATACCCGCCCACGGACGGAGCCTTCCCCACCGCCGTCTCGGGAAGGTTCAGCGCCACCACCAGCGGCTTCTCGCTCAGGAACCGGAACCCCTTCACCAGCTTCGCATCCTCGCCCTTCAGCGCCACCCCCGCCGCGGGCTTCCCCTCGCTGAACGCCGCGTGGAGGACCTTGAGGACGTCCAGCTCCTTCTGGTCCCGCTCCCGCGTCGGCGTCGGCTTCGTCACCTGCACCTTGAGCTTCTCGATCCTGGTCTCGGCGATCGCCAGGTCCGCGAAAACGAACTCCGTCGCGATCGCCTCGATCTCGGCCTTGATCTCCGCCTCCGTCCTCAGCACCGAGGGGTTCTCCGGCTTCCAGGCGGGGACGACCAGGCAGAGGCCGTCGGTCTCGTTGCGCAGGTTCGCCAGGATCACGCCGTTCTTCTCGCGCCCCTCGGACGTCAGCTGGATCGCGGTCGAGTCCGCGAACTCCGCCACCGCGGGCGTGTGCTTTTTCGGCCGGAAATGCGCCGACAGCCGGCTCAGGCGGGCGTCCTCGATCTTCGAGATGCCCACCCGCGCCTTCCCGCCGGCCTGCCCGGCCTGCTGCAGCGCCGTCTGGTAGTCCGCGCCGGTCAGGGCGCACCACAGCGTCGTCTTTCCCGTCTGGGGGGTTCCGATGAGGGCGATGCGCGGCATGGAGAGTCTCGATTGGGGACCGGAGGGGCGGCGAGTCTACGGCGGCGGCGCGGCGGAGGGAAGGGTTCCCTGGGGTTCAGGCCGCGTCGGGGGCGCGGTAGACGAGCCGTCCGCAGAGAATGCCGATCTCGTACAGCAGGATGATCGGGATCGCCATCGACGCCATCGACACCAGGTCCCCCCCGGGAGTGAGCACCGCGCCCAGCACGGCCGCGGCCACGATCTCGAACCGCCGCCACGACGCGAAGGTCGAGGGGGAGACGACCCCGAGGAAGCAGAGAAACGTCATGATCAGCGGGATCTCGAACACCGCCCCCGCGGCCACGGTCAGGGCGAAGAACAGGTCCAGGTACTTGTCGAGCTGGATCTCCGTCCGGAACATCTTCCACTCCTGCCCGAACCCCGCCAGGAACTTGAGCGTCAGCGGGATCAGCACGAAGTACCCGAACGCCGCCCCCGCGAAAAACAGGATCAGCGACGCCGGGCCGACGATCAGGATGTACTTCCTCTCCTTCGCGTACAGCCCCGCCCCGATGAACTTCCACATCTGCCAGAGAATGACCGGCGCCGCGAGCGCCAGCCCGAAGATCATCGAGACCTTCATGGGGATCATGAAACGGTCGGCGTAGTCGAACACCTGAAACCGCGTATCCTCCCCGAGCGACTCCATGGCGAGGCGGTGGGGCCAGGAGACGACCCACATCAGCTCCTCCTGCCAGAACAGGCAGAAGCCGACGGCCAGGATCACCCCGAAAACGGCGTACCCCAGGCGCTGCCGGAGTTCTTCGAGGTGTTCCCCGAACGTCATCCGATGGTCACCGGCGGTCCTGGCCGCCGCGGTTTCGACGTCCACCATGGGAGGGATGATACCAAGCCGCTGCGGGACCGGGCGAACGTGGCCCTCCTCCCCCGCCACGGAGCGCAGCCGCGGATCCGATCCGTGCCGGATGCGCCCCGGGCCGGGCCGACGCCGGCGCGGCCCTGGAACCGCCCGGCACTCCCTGCCGCGGCCGCCCGGGCGAAAAAAAACCCCCTGCCTCGTCGGCAGGGGGTCTCGAGTCCCGCTTCGGCCCTACCGCTGCAGCCCCAGCATCTCGTACAGGTCCGCCTCCCGGATGATCTTCACACCCAGGTTCTTCGCCTTCTCGAAATTCGGGTCCTTCTCGAAGTCCGCGCCCACCACCAGGTACGTCGTCTCGTTCACGACGTCACCGGCGATCAGACCGCCGAACTCCTTGATCAGGTACCCCATCTGCTCGTTCGTGTACCGGCCCCGCAGCTTGCCGCCGAACACGAACGTCTTCGCCCGCTTCCGGTCGAACACGTCGTTCGCCACATGGTCGCCCTTCTCAACCCGCGCCACGTCGCTCAGGTAGTCCAGCCGCTTCACGCGCTCCGCGGGAATCATGGCCTTCTGGCCGTTCCGCTCGGTGATCTCGACCACCGGGCCGTTCTCGACCACTTTCCCCTCGTAGACCGTCCCGTCATGCAGCGACACCAGCGCGTCCCGGAGGACGGTGCAGACCGCGTAGTCCTCGTTCACGTCGATGACCACCGCCGTCCCCTTCGGAACCTTGCGGCCGCCCTTGTTCATGGCGAAGACCTCGAACCGCGTCCCGCGCAGCAGAGCGTCCTTCCGTCCGATGTCGATCCAGAAGGTCAGCTCGGTCGGAATCGAGTTGATCACCTGCCCGTCCGCCTCCGTGCTCTCCCGGGCCTGCTGCCGCTTCGTCGAAATCGCGAACACGCGGTCCACCAGCTCCTGGATCTTCCGGCGCTTCTCGGCGGTCAGGACCTCCTGCTTGTCCTTGACCTGGTCGATCTCGTCGAGCTTCGTCCGCACCTCGCGCTCCAGGTCCGCGATCTGGCTCTCGGCATTCCGCGCGTTGGTGGCGATCTGTTCCTCGATGTTCTTGATGGCCTCGCGGAGCTCCTTGATCCGGCGCTCCTTCTCGTCCACAACCGTCGCCAGCCGTCCGCCGGAGCGGCCGTCGCCGACGTTCTCGTTGTGGCTCTGGATCGCGCGGACCGCCTCCTGCTCCAGTGTGGCCGCCTCGGTCTCCATCATCGACTTCATCGTCTCCAGCTCGGCCAGCAGGTACTGCTGCAGATCCTTCGTCTCGTTCGCCACCATGAGGTTCACGGGAGCACGGCTGTCCTTGATCCAGTTCAGCTCGCGGCCCGCAGCCTCCGCGCCGGGCGCGAATTTCGGCGTCCCGTCTTCCTCGAACTGCCACTCGCCGTACTTCGCCAGCGTCCCCGGCATCGCGTTCAGACGCTTCGCCCACTCGTTCAGGTGCGCCGCGATCGCCTGCGCCGACGGCTCCCCGTCCACCATGGCGTTCGCCCCCACCAGCGGCCCGAGCTGCGACTTCTGCTTGTTCATCTTCGCCGCACGGTCCTCCGCCGCCTTCCGGTCGTCCTTCGCCTTCTTCAGCCGGAGCTTCGCCCCGTTCTCCTCGGAATTCACCGCATCAAACGACGCGTACCACCAGGCCCCGCACCCGAGAAACACCAGGCCGGCCAGGATCACCGCGATCAGTCCGCTCGAGTCCTTCTGCATCGTCAGGTCTCCTCTAGTCGCCCAGGAAGCGGAAGATTTCGAAGTGCGGACGCCACGGCACGCTGAGCAGCCCTGCGCGCTCATACTCGGGCGTGCTGAGGTAGGACTCGCCCACGATGACGAAGTCCGTCTCGTCCGTCACGGCCTCCTGCACGACGGATCCGATCGCCCGGATGCGGGCGATCGCCTGCTCCTTCGTGTACCGCGTCTTCACGAAATCGCCCGCCAGCGCGATCTTCCGCGGCCCGCGGGGGCTGTACAGCGGGTTGTAGATCAGGTCGCCGGAGATGATCGGGTCCATCCGGTCCACCGTCCCGGTGATCGAAACCTTCGCCGTGTTCTCGAAGATCTCCTTCACCTCGACCTCGCCCTTCCAGCGCACCGCGCCGCCAGGCTCGCGCACGAAGACGACGAACTTCAGGCCCCGCACCAGCCGCTCGCGGGACCCCAGCGTGATGAACGCGAACTTCTCACCCTGGTGCGGATCGACCACCCGCCCCTGGGCCTCCGTCAGGTCGTGGAAAATCGCCTCCTGCTTCACCAGCTCGCGCAGCTTCGTGTCGACCTGGTTGTACTTGTTCGAGAGGTCGAGCAGCTCCGCCCGGTTCGCCTTCTCCAGGTCCGTCTTCGCCTGCCCGAGCTTCTGGATTTCCGCCTCCAGGTTGCTCTTGCGCAGCTCGTACCGCCGGACGTCCTCCGTCTGGGCGTCGGTGATCGTCTGGAGCGACGTCTGCAGTTCGGAGATGTGCTGGTCCTTGCGCTGGGTGTACCCCGCGACGATGTCGCTGCTGGCCTTCGCCGCGACCTCGGACTCCTTCTTGAACTGCTTTGCCGTCTCCAGCCGGGCCAGCGCCTGGTTGTAGCCGTGCTCCGCAGCGCGCACCGTCTCCCAGAACGCCATCGACTTCCCGGGAAGCTTGTAGGCCGCTTTCTTCGTCTCGACCCGGTCCTTCAGCAGGCCGAGCACCTTCTCCAGGTCCGCCTCCTGCTCGATCTGGAAACCGCACAGTTTCAGGACCGCTTTGATGCTTCGGAACGTCACGAAGCCGCGCGTCTTGTCCAGTTCCTTCGTCGTCGCTTCCTCCCGACGGATCCACTCCTCGTGACTGGCCAGCTCGAGGTACTGGATAAACGCCGTGACGGACGCTCCCAACGCCAGGGTCATCGCCAGGATGACCCAGATGATGCTCATGCCCCGCGAGGCTCTGCGCATGCGCCGACCTCCAAAGTGAAGCTGCCGATTATAGGAATCGGGGTTCGGGTGTCAAATTGTTATGTCAGGGATCTGAAACGACTTCGGGAAACGGCGTCAGGCGCGCGCGACCGGGGAGCGGGTTCGGGGAAACGGGACGGGTGCGGGCGCGAGGACAGCGCGGGAACGCAGGCGCATGAAAACCTCTGTGAGAAGAAGACCGCCCCCCCGGGCGAAGGGCTGAGGCTAGCCGGGGGTGGGGATGGGATCAAGGCATTTCGGGAGAGGCGCGGCGCCCCTGTGCGCGGGGGGCGAAACGAACCGGGCCCCGGGGGATTCCCGGGGCCCGGCAGAATTCACTGAATGACCCTGCTGTCAGTCGCGGACCCGGACCTGGAGACGCTCGGAGAAGCCGCCGCCGGAGCCGGAGCCGTACGCCTTCGTCCAGAACACCATCGCTCCGCGGAGCGTGTCGCAGGTGCACGACCGCGCCTTGAAGAACGTGAAGCCCTGGATTTCCTCGTCGTTGTCGTCGTCCACCAGAAGGGGGTTCGACACGCCGTCGTCGTGGAGCCAGCGGACGTCATCGCTGTTCCCGCCGTTGCCGTCGTACTCCTGGTAGTAGATCCGCGACAGCTCCGTGAACCACACACCGACCGTGTCCCCATCCACACCGATCCCGATGACCGAGGCGTCGCTGGCCGTGCTCGGATCGAGGAACGGCAGGTCGAGGTCGAACGGCAGCTCGAACGTCCCCGCCGCCGCGATCGGAGTGAACTGCTCCCCGAACGTCGCGTGTGCGTCTCGGACTCACGGAACAGGACGTGAATCTCCTCGGCGCCGTGCGTCCGGTCCGGATCGTCCTCGAGGTCGACCACATCGAAGACGCCGATGTTGTCCCCCGGAGGCGTGCAGACCAGCGCGTCCATCCCGGTGAACTCGCGGAGCGACATCCCGCTCGTCAGCTCCACGATCCCGCCGCTCGGACCCGACACTTCGGCCGTCAGGCGGTAATCGATCCCGCCCGCCGACCCGTCATAATCCTCGCGATAGACCGTGAAAATCTCACCGTCATGCCCGGCGTCGGCGCAGTTGAAAAGCGTGCGCCCGTTGACCGCGAATCCGCTTCCAGTGCTAGGCTGGTCTCCGTTGTTGTCGAATGCGAAAAAGAGGCTTGTAGAGGTCAAGGGAAGACACGGTGTAATGAGGTCTGCAGTCAGAACTGACTCGAAGACATCGTCCGGTCCTCCTGTGCTCTCTTCAAAGTAAACCCACATCACGTCCGGGTCTGACTGGGCGCCGCAAACATATCCCAGACAATCCTGAACGGAGTACCACGAGAAATCATCGTCCGTATCCGGGCTCAGATTCACAGGCGCCGAAAGGCTGTCTGCAAGCGCAGGCAGGACGAAGAGACCATCATCGTCAGGGCGGGTTGTGATGTACTGTGCAGCATAGACGTCCGATTCATCCACGGTCTGATCCGTAATCTGGGACCAGATAAGCCAGGCGTAGTCCCCATTCCGGCTCAGCACGAAGGTCGTCGTTGCCGCGTACCAGTTCCCACTATCATCAATGTCAGGGTCATCGTCGTCCACGCGTCCAATCGCGAGGAGCGCGCCAGTCACCTCGCTGATTTCCGCGACCAGAAGTTGCTCGTTATTCAGCACGTTGGAATACAGGCCGCCGGCTTCTTCCACGAGTGCCGCGTAGGCAATCGTCGCCACGGCAAGCCCCTCGTCCGAGCCGTACACGCTGCGATACGAGAGGTTTCGAGAATCGAGCCATTGGCTCCCCAGGGTGACGAAATCGAATCCCGTCGTGAGGAAGGCAGCAGCATTCTCGTCCGTATCCGTTGCATCCGGCGTGACCGGGTGGATGTGGACCGGGCCGGGAACGGCTCCCGTGGCCAGATCAAAGGCGTAGTACTGAATGGTTCCGTCGTTGTCCGGATTGATGGTGAAGTAGTAGTAGAAGTCGGCGAAGGTCACGCCCGCATCATCGGCGACCTGTTCCGTGAACAGCAGGTTGTTGTAGGAGATCGCGCGGGCCCCCGGCAGCGTCTCCTGGCTGTCGGTCCCGGAATTGGAGGCCCCAAACGTGCTCACCCCCAGCCGCGTCGCAGACGACGGCGTCAGCGGGATGCTCTCGTCGAGAACTTCGGACGGATTGAAGCGGACGGAGTAGTAATTCACATCCTCGACAGTCAGGTCGCCGTCGTTGTTTTCCGTCTGCCGGAAAAATACCTCGATCGCCGTCGTGTGGTCGCCGTACCGATAGAACCCCCGGGAGATCCCCGTAGCGAACCCCAGGCCGTCATTGTCCCACCGCGCCTCGCCGCACAGGCCGTCGGTCGCGACGCCGAACGTGGTGACGTCCTCGTCCAGCTCGTCGTTCCCGTCGATCCGGCGGGCCCACTCCTGGAAGCCGTACCGGGCGCCGATCTCGTCGCGCTCGCTGACGTCGAAGTACGTCACGAAGAGCGCGGTGTTGACGTCGTCCGCCGTCGCCGCCCCGTCCGTGTCGATGTCGTCGCTGCGCCA
>JABWAY010000265.1 GCA_013360825.1 Candidatus Brocadiia bacterium
TGAAGACGCTGGGCACCCTGGCGGTCGCGGTGGTCTGGGTGGCGACCGGCCTGGCCGCAGGATCCGTCGCGATCGCGGCCGTCGGCCTGGTCCTCGTCGCTCCCCTCGCCCTGGCCGGCCTCCGCCCCTGACGGGGGGCGCGATCTTTCACTTGACCCGCCCCCGCCCCCCGCTAGAATCCTCCCCCTCATCTGCACCTGTCCCCGCACCAACAAGGATTCCGATTCATGGGTAAGGACTTCACGCGCGTCCCGGGCGTCACGGAGATCAAGCCGAACTGGTGGCTGGTCGACGCCGACGGGAAGACGCTCGGTCGCATGGCGACGCGCATTGCGACGATCCTGATGGGCAAGCACCGTCCGTCGTATTCCCCCGAGCGCAACTGCGGCGACTTCGTCGTGGTGATCAATGCGGAGAAGATCGTCCTCACGGGGAAGAAGACGACGCAGAAGACCTACGATCTCATGGCGCGCGGCGGAAAGCACAAGGGTTCGACGTGGCCCCACGGGCTTCACATCGTCCCCTTCGAGAAGATGCAGCGCCGTTTCCCGGACCGGATCGTGCGGCTGGCGGTGAAGCGCATGCTGCGGAACACGAAGCGGAACCGGGTGGCATTCACGAAACTCAAGGTCTACGCGGGAGCGAACCACCCGCACGCGGCGCAGGCGCCGCGGGCCCTCGCCTTCTAGGAGACTGAAAGACGCCATGACGACGGTCAATCCGGCAGCTCCCGCCCCGGCCTCCACGGGCGACAAGCAGGTCTGGCTCGGCACGGGTCGGCGCAAGACGGCCGTCGCGCGCGTGCGCCTGAAGAAGGGGACGGGGAAGATCGTGATCAACGGGCTCGAGCACGAGAAGTATTTCGACGCCGTGCAGGACCGGCTGCTCGTCCTGAGCCCGCTGCACACGGCGAAGGCGGTGAACCGGTTCGACGTGTTCGCGCGCTGCACGGGCGGCGGGAAGACCGGGCAGGCGGGGGCGGTCGTGCTGGGGATCTCCCGCGCGATGCTCAAGGCCGACCCGTCGCAGGAACTGGCGCTCCGCGACGCGGGGTTCCTGACGCGCGACCCGCGGATGAAGGAGCGGAAGAAGTACGGACGCCGCGGCGCACGCCGGGGGTTCCAGTTCTCGAAGCGGTAAACGGATCCGGACACAGAACCCCCTCTTCGCCGAGGGGGTTTTTTTATGTCGATGCGGCCTGACGGGCCGCCCTGACCTGAGGAGACATCCATGGCCTGGGACAAGTCGCTCCGCCTGAAGTCGCTTCCCCCGTATCTCTTCTCCGAGATCGACAAGAAGAAGAAGGCGCTGTTCGCGGCGGGGAAGGACGTGATCAACCTGGGGGTGGGGGATCCGGACCAGCCGACGCCGCAGTTCATCCGTGAGGCGATGAAGGCGGCGGTGGAGGAGGCGGCGTTTCACCGGTATCCGCTGGACGAGGGGCTGCCGGAGTACCGGGAGGCGATCGCGCGGTACTACAAGCGGCGCTGGAATGTGACGCTCGACCCGGCGACGGAGATTTACCCGGTGATCGGGTCGAAGGAGGCGGTGTTTCATTTCCCGCTGTCGGTGGTGAATCCCGGGGAGGCGGTGCTGATTCCCGAGCCGGGGTATCCGCCGTACCGGAGCGGGACGGTGTTCGCGGACGGGCGGCCGGTGCTGATGCCGCTGAGGAAGGAGAACGGGTTCCTGCCGGATCTCGCGGGGCTGGATGCGAAGGCGCTGGAGAAGGCGAAGCTGCTCTGGGTGAACTATCCGAACAATCCGACGGGGGCGGTGGCGTCGCGGGCGTGGATGCAGGAGGCGGTGAACTTCGCGCACCGGCACGGGCTGATCCTGGCGAGCGACTCGGCGTACTGCGAGACGTACTACGAGGAGCCGCCGACCTGCCTGTTCCAGCTGGACGGCGGGAAGGAGTGCGGGATCGAATTCCACTCGCTGTCGAAGACGTTCAACATGACCGGGTGGCGGATCGGGTGGGCGGCGGGGAACCGGGAGCTGATCGCCGCGCTCGCCGCGATCAAGTCGAACGCCGACAGCGGCCAGTTCATGGCGCTCCAGAAGGCGTCCGCGGTGGCGCTCGACAGGGGGGACGAGGAGTCGAAGAAGATCCGCGAGATGTACCGCCGCCGCCGCGACGCGTTCGTCGCCGCCATGCAGAAGGCGGGGCTCCAGGCCGAGAAGATGCCCGCGACGTTCTACCAGTGGACGCCGGTGCCCGGGAAGCGGACGAGCGTGGAGTTCATCACGCTGCTGCTCGAGAAGGCGCACGTCGTGACGACGCCGGGAAACGGGTTCGGCCCGAGCGGCGAGGGGTATTTCCGCGTGGCGCTGACCCAGACGGAGGAGCGGATCCGCGAGGCGTGCGACCGGATCGCGAAGGCGATCGGGTAGGCGGCCCCCGCCGGTCGGCTCACAGGTCGCTCATCCGTTCCCCCCGGAGGCGCACGTCGGATACCATCGGGGGACACCTTGCCCCAGTCCGATCTCGGAGAACCCATGGCGATCTCGACCGTACCGCTCAAATGCCGGATTCACGGCCCGCCGGAGATCAAGGCGGGAAGCATGCTGCCGGTGACCTTCACGATCGCGAACCCGTCGGAACAGGATGTCCGCATCCTCAACTGGCAGACGCCGCTCGAAGGCAGCCTGACCGCGGGGACCTTCGTCATCACGCGCGACGGCGCCCCGGTGCAGTACGTCGGGGAGATGGTCAAGCGCGGAGCGCCGACGCCGGACGACTACGTCACCATCCCCGCCGGGGCCTCGTCCGGCCAGACCACCGACCTCGCCCGCGGCTACGGCCCGTTCCTGCCGGGGGTCCACAAGATCCGGTTCGTCGGCCGGCTGTTCGACGTCGCCACCCCCGACGTTCTGATCCCCCGCACCGGCGGACTCCAGGAGGAACTGGAGATCGCCTCCGGGGAAATGACCGTCCGGGTCAAACCGTGAGCGTGACCTGAACCTCAGCGCCCTTTTCCGGGGAGGTCCGATGCGTCCTGCCGCCTGGTTCGCCCTCTTCCTCGCGCTCGCCCTCCCCGTCCGCGCCGGCGGGGGCCCCGAAAACGTCCTCGTCGTCCAGAACGACCTCTGCCCCGACTCCGTGGACCTGGCGCGGTTCTACATGGAGAAGCGCGACGTCCCGCGGCACCAGGTCGTGCACGTGGCGATTCCGGGCGGGGCGAAGAAGGACGACAAGAAGGACCCGAAGGGGAAGCCGCCGCCGCCGGCGTCCGGCGAATGGGCGCCGCGCGAGTCGTTCGCGACGTTCGACGAGTACCGCACCCTCCTGGAAACGCCGGTGAAGGACTGGCTCGCGGCCCACCCGGACGCGAAGATCACCGTCGTCCTCCTCACCCGCGGCATCCCGGTCTGCACCCCGGTCAAGAACGCGACCACCAACGAGATCGTGCGCGCCACCACCCACATCCTCGCCGGGATGTTCGTCGAAAAGGACGACCTCCGCACCGGCCCCGCCGGCCACCAGGGGTCGGGGAGCCCGTTCTACCGCGAGGACGTCAGCATCGACCCGGCGGAGCCGCTGAAGGGCGAGTGGAAACTCCTCCCCGTCGGGCACTTCGACGCGTTCAACGTCGCCGACGCCAGAAAGTCGCTCGAGCAGGCGATCCTGTCCGACGGCAAACGCCCCGACGGAACGGTCTACCTCGGCCAGTCCAAGGAAGGGGACCCGCGCGGGATGTACTCGCCGAACTTCCCGAAGCTGAGCGAGTTCGTCGCCGGCCTCGGCGGAAAGGCGGAGATCGTCCCCCACGACCCGGGAGGCGTCCTCCTCGCCGGGCGCAAGGACGTCGCGCTCTACATGTTCGGACAGGCCAAATGGGAGGAGTCCTTCCCCGCGAAGAACACCTACCAGCCCGGCTGCCTCGTCGACAACATCACCTCCGTCGCCCTCACCTGGCGCTGCTTCGTCGACGGCTACAACGGCGGCCAGACCCCGATGACACACTTCCTCGCCGCCGGCGCCACCGTCATCCACGGCTGCGTCCGCGAGCCGACGACCGGCGCCTGGGACCCCGAATACCTGCACCTGCGTCGCTTCTATTCCGGCTACAACGTCCTCGAGTCGTTCTACCTGGGCCACCCCTGGTTCCCGTGGATGAACCTCGTCGCCGGCGACCCGCTGACCCAGCCGTTCGCCCAACGCCCCGTCGTCACCGCGGAACTGACCGGGGAGAAAGGGGCGCAGGCGCTGAACGTGGACGCGAAGACGACGCGCGAGGGGGCGGGGATCCGGGCGATCCGCGTCTACGCCGACGGCGTCCTCCTCGGCGAGGCCCAGAGCGGCCGGCCGTTCGCCCTCCCGACCACCTGGGACCCGCTCGTGAACAGCTGGACCGCCGTCGCGATCGACGACTCGAAATTCCGCACCCAGGGGTCGGCCTCCGCGCCCCCCCTCGCGAAGGACGCGTCCAGGGTGACCGTCAAATTCGACTCCGCGCTCAAAGGCACCGCTTCGTTCCGCGTCACCCACTCGGGCAAGGAGCCGGTGCTGATCTGGGCGAGCCCCGGGGTGAAGGGTCGGACGGGGGTCGTGAAGGGGACGCGGCTGAAGCTGGAGCTGGAGGACGAGACGAAAGGTGCGCGCGTGGAGTTCTGGGTGAAGAACGCGAAGGAGGGGAGCGGCCCGATCCGGGTGGACGTGCCGGGGAAGAAGAAGTAGCAGGAATGTTCCTCTCGCGGCGGAATGGCGGGCTCTGCCGGGGCAATATCGGGGAAAGTTGGCATTCATGGAGTCTCTGCGCGCACAACGCCTTCGAAGGAGCCTGCTTCACGTGCTCCGCTCGCTGAGGTCAAGAAGCACTTCCCGGTTCATGACACGCCGTCCCGAGGAGACCCGGGTCACAAGACGATAGAGCTTTCTTTCCCTGTGACTCCGGCCGTCGCGGAATTGTTCAACCGGCTTTCTGGACGATGAGCGCCATGAGCGAACCACACGCACCCTGCGCATCGTCCGTGGAAACCAGGTTCCCGTGCATTTCGCCCTTCGATCGCATCATCGCACTCGACTACTACGATGGCTTGAAGGGTGGACTGGTGCGGTGTTCCCGTTGCTCCGCGGAATACGCAGTAGAAATGACGGGTGAAAGCGAAGACGACTCCTGCCTGCGGACTTGGGCGCTCGCGCTCCTGCCGCAGGGGAGCTTCGATCGGATTGTCGGGTTAATTGTTCCATGGCTTGGAGAACCACAGTGGCCATTCTGGTTCCCGATCTGGAACTTTGGGACCGATGCTGATCGACGCGCTGTGAGTGCAGAGATCGAGAAGGTCATGTCCATGGCCGGCCGGCCGGCGTTCCACGTGACCAGCGACGATCTGGTCAGACACCTTTCCAGTGTCGTGCAATTGCCGCGAGCACCTGAGGGTGGGAGGTGATCTAGAGGCGGAGCGGGGTCTTCTGGAAGGCGGTGGAGTACGACCCCGACCCGAACGGAAACGTGATCGCGACCCGGATCCGTGAGTCGAACGGGACGATCTCTCACGCGGTGGTGCGGGGGTACGACGACTCTGACCGGCTGGAAACGATCACCGTCGACGGGGTCCAGATGGCCGTGCAGGAGTACGAGCACGGATTCCATGTGAAGACGACGTTCCCGCAGACAGGGAACGTGATCCTCCGATACTACCGCGAGAACGGCCGGCTGAGGGCGATCGCGCACGTCAACTCGGCCGGGCAGGTGCTGGCGCTGGTGGAGTACACGGAAGACGCGCGGGACCGGCGGACGGAGGTGTTCCACGCGCACATGGACGTGAAGAGCACC
>JABWAY010000010.1 GCA_013360825.1 Candidatus Brocadiia bacterium
AAAGAGTGCGGATGGAAGCGTGGCGGGAGCTGGCTCCGGCGTGCAGGTCTCCAAAATGTCCTTGATCCGGGGGGCCTTCTCATGGAAGGGAAAAGGGAAGGGGAGGCTCATGGAGCTTTCATCTGCGGTTCATGCAGCCGTCATGCGGCCGAGGGATAATGCGGTCGATGGAGTTGAGATCCCCAGTCGGGAGCCCGTGACATGATCAGGTCCGCGATGCCGCCAGGAGCCGTCGGAGTTAGGATGGACTGCGTCGTCACACCGCGGCGGCACATGCCCCGTGACCCGGCGCTGCGTCACTTCCGCCACACCGGCGACGAGGCCCGAAAGGAGCCCCTCCCATGAGTCCACGCACCTCGATGCTGCTCAAAGCCGCCGTGCTGCTCGCAATCGGCGCGGCGGCAGGAGCGGGCGGCGGCATCGCCGCCTGGCAGAAGATGAACCCGCCACCGAAACCGCGCCCGGTCATGACCGGGAACGGCCCGGGTTCGCTCGCTCCCCCGGAACTGCCCCCGGAAGACGAAGACGGGGAAACCGCGCCCCCCGTCGAGCCCCTCCCCCCCGTGGAACCGGCTCCGCCCGTCCCGCCGGTCGATCCCCCGCAGCCGCCGCCCGTTCCCCGCGATCCGGGCCCGGAGTTCTTCGGGTTCCCCGTCGGCTCCACCGAACGCGCCCCCGAACCCGAGGCCGTCCCCCCCGCCCCCGTCGTCCCGGCCCCACCCCCCGCGATCGAACCGAAACCCGCCCCCCCGCCCCCCGCTCTCCGCCGCGCCCGCTTCATGAAGGACCGCTGCGTCGCGGGCTTCGACGGGGTGACCACCCTCCACGACTTCTCGGGCTGGACCCGCGCCGTGACCGGGGAGATCACGTGGGAAAAGGACAATCTGGCGAAGACCGTCCGTGCTTCGGCGACGATCGACGCCAGGACGCTCGACACGGGCGACGCCGACCGCGACGAGCTGATGCACAAGGACCATCTGGAGTCCGCGACATTCCCGACGATGGGGTTCGAGGTCGCCTCGATCCGCCTGACGGGGGAGGACTCGATGGTGATGAAGGGCCGGATGGAGATCCACGGGACAAAGCGCGAGGTCGAGATTCCCTGCACGCTCAAGGTGCGCCGGGACGGGTATGTCTTCGTGAAAGGCGAGGTGACGACCCGGATGTCGGAATTCGGCATCGAGCCGCCGTCGAAAGGCGGGCTGATCAACGTGAAGGACGAAATCCGCGTCTGGTTCGAAGTCTGGGCGGAACCGGTGAAGGAGAAACCCCGATGACATCCCTGAGGCTGTCCCTGGCCCTCGTGGCGGCGCTCGCGGGGTGCCAGGCTCTTGAGAAAAAGCCGCCGCCCGAGACGGCGGAGGTTCCCCCGGAACTGGCGGAGGGGCCCGAGGCCGGTGAGGAGGAACCGGTGGAGGCCGAGCCACCGGCGGTCGAGACCGTGGATCCCGCGCCTGTCGCCCCGGTTCCCGTCGCCCCGCCGCGGCAGGAAATCCCGGGGTCCTGGACCTCCTCCCTGGCGCAGGGCCCCGGGTCCGCCGCCGTCCGCCGCGTCCATATGACCTTCGGCCCGGACGGGGCGTACGCCGGGGCGGCCCTCGTGGAGGTGGACGGGCAGGCGCGTTACGTCCCGGCCTCCGGCGGATGGACCCTCGCCGGCGACATCCTCGCCGTCACCGATCCCGACGGACGCGAACGGCGCTACGTGGTCGCCTGGGACGGCGCGGTGCTGGTCCTCCGCGACGGGGAGGCCCTCCTCAGGCTGGAGCGCGATCCGGAGTGAGTCCGCTCCCGGCTCCCGGCAACCCCGGCTTGCCGCTCCCGCACGGGCCCGCTAGACTGCCGCGCGCCATGGCACGCCTCTCCCTCCTGCTCACCCTCTTCGCCGCGCTCCCCGCCGCCGCCGGATGGACATGGTCCGCCGAAGACGGATACGTCGAAGACCTCATGACGCCGACCCCTGCCGACCCGCGGACGGCGGACGAGTACGCCGCGGCCGGCGCGTTCGGCACCGCCGCACAGCGCTTCCGGGTCATCGCCACCGCCGCCAAGGACGACCCCGAGGTTCTCCGCGTCGCCCTTCTCAAGATGTCCGACGCCTGGCTCGCCGGACGGTTCTGGTACGAAGCGTGGGCGGGATACGAGATCTGCGCGACGTACGCCGAGACGCATGCCGAGCGGCGCCGCGCCCGGCGGTTCCAGGTCGACGCGCTGATTCTCGGCGTCGAGGAAGGCGCCTCCTTCGACTGGTTCGGGACCGTGCGCGGTTCCCGCTGGGCGGAGAACCAGGTGAAGGACCTCCTGAACGCCTACGCGTACGAGGACTGGTCGGTCTCGGCACGCCTCCGGCTCGCCCAGGCGCTTCTTGCCGCCGACCGCTGCGATCACGCGGTGCTCGAGTACGAATGGCTGCTGACCGACTATCCCGATTCGCCGTTTGCTCCCACGGCGCGCTACCGGAAGGGTGAGGCGCTGCTGTCGCAGTACCAGGGCAAGTCGTACGACGGGGAGCCGCTGGAGAATGCGCGCCGCGAATTCCGGAGGTACCTGGACGAGAATCCTGAGGGCGACCGGGTGGACGCGGCGCGGGCGCGGCTCAAGGACACGGACGAGCTCGGGGCGGAGCGCGACTGGACGGCGTACGAGCACTATCGGCATCTGAAGCGCTGGCGTTCGGCGCTGTTCTACCTCAGGCAGGTTCTCAAGCGCTATCCCGGGACGGAGTTTGCGGCCCGTGCGGCGGAGGAGCTGGCCGGGGTCGAGGCCGAGGTGAGGGCGTTGCCGGAGCAGAAGCGGAGCGGGCGGTGAGGCGGGGGAATCCGGCGCTGGCGGTGCTGCTGCTTGCGGGGTGCGGGTATCAGCTGGGCGAGCCGTCGATCGCCGGCGTCAGCACGGTCTCGATTCCGATGGTGAAGAACCTGACGCTGCGCCGCGGGAACGAATTCGGCGCGGGGGGGCACGAGATCGACCTGACGCAGGCGATCCGGGACCGCGTGCTGTCGGAGACCGGGTACGGGCTGGCGTCGGTGGACACGGCGGACCTGGTGGCGAAGGTGGACCTGAACGAGTACTCGACGCCGTTCCTGGTCGAGGACAAGGCGGATCGCCCGCTGGTCTCCAATGTGACGGTGCGGGTGAAGCTGGTGGTGCAGCGTCGGGACGGGACGGTCGTCTACGAGGGGACGCGCGAGGAAACCGGGCACCTGGTTCCCTCCCGGGATGAGGATGAGGCCGCGGCCCGCGCCGAGGCGTTCGCGGCGGTCGCGCGGTGGGTCGTCGGCAAGCTCCAGGGCGGCTGGTAGCGGGACGCGCCATTGCGGATCCCGGCGGGATCCCTTACCATCGACCCTTCGCCCGCAATTTCGAGGTCAGGCCGGCACCGCCCATGGACGCGAACCGCCCCCAGCGCCCGAACAGGAACGAACCCCCGCCGCGGAAGCCGAAGGGGGTGCTGATTCTGCTCGTGTTCGCGGTGTGCGTCCTGCTGATGCTGCAGCTCGGATCCGGCTCCGGCGGCCTGGGGAGGAGCGACCAGGAGCTCGACCAGATCGAGTTCACGGAGAAGCTGAAGCAGGGACAGATCCGGAGCGTGAAGATCGACGGGAGCGAGGTGTCGGGCGACCTGGCCTCGGGGAACAAGTCGAAAACGTACAAGGTGACCTATCCGCCGTCGTATTTCACGGAGGCCGGCCACCTGAACGCGCTCAAGGCGGCATACGAGGAGAACTTCAAGGGGGAGGCGGGGGACCGGAAATTCGAGTACCAGGCTCCCAGCCTGCTGTCGCAGGTCCTGATCTCCCTGCTGCCCTGGATCCTGCTGATCGTGCTCGCGTATTTCCTGCTGTTCCGGCAGATGCGGTCGTCCGGGCCCGGGAGCATCCTCTCGTTCGGGAAGACCCGAGCGCGGATGGCGACCCAGGGGCCCGAGCGGGTGACGTTCGACGACGTGGCGGGGTGCGACGAGGCGAAGGAGGAGGTGCAGGAGCTGGTGGAGTTCCTGAAGGACCCTGCCAAGTTCACGAGGCTGGGCGCGCGCATCCCACGCGGAATCCTGCTGGTCGGCGTCCCCGGCACCGGGAAGACGCTCATGGCCAAGGCGGTGGCGGGCGAGGCGGACGTGCCGTTCTACGCGATCGGGGGATCGGACTTCGTCGAGATGTTCGTGGGGGTCGGCGCCTCGCGCGTGCGCGATCTGTTCCGACAGGCCAAGGAAAACGCGCCGTCGATCATTTTCCTCGACGAGATCGACGCCGTCGGCCGCCGGCGCGGCGTCGCGGGTTTCGGGCGCGGCGACGAGGAGCGCGAGCAGACGCTGAACGCCATCCTCGTGGAAATGGACGGCTTCGATACCGACGACAGCGTGATCGTCATGGCGGCCAGCAACAGGCCCGACGTGCTCGACCCGGCTCTTCTCCGCCCGGGCCGGTTCGACCGCGAAATCGCGCTCGATCTTCCGGACGTCAAGGGCCGCGAGGAAATCCTCCGCGTCCACGCACGGAAGGTCCGGCTCGCGCAGGACGTGGATCTCTCGATCATCGCGCGCGGCACCCCCGGATTCAGCGGTGCGGACCTCGAGGCCGTGATCAACGAGGGCGCGCTTCTGGCCGTGATGAAGCGCAAGGAGGGGGTCGAGACGGAGGACCTGGAGGAGGCCCGGGACAAGGTGCGGTGGGGGCGCGAGAAGCGATCCAAGGTGATGGACCTCGAGGAGAAGAAGATCACCGCCTACCACGAGGCGGGGCACGCGGCCGTGGCCGCGTCGCTGCCGAATGCGGAGCCGGTTCACAAGGTCACGATCATTCCGCGTGGCGTGATGGGCGGGGCGACGATGTTCCTGCCGGAGAAGGACCGCCACGACTACCAGAAGGCGTGGCTGGAGTCGCAGCTGAAGGTCCTGTTCGCGGGGCGGCTGGCGGAGGAGGAGTTCTGCGGCGACATTTCCGCCGGGGCCCGCAACGACATCCAGCGCGCGACGGACATGGCGCGGCGGATGGTCTGCGAGTGGGGGATGAGCGAGCTCGGGCCGATCGACTATTCGGATCACGACGAGACCGCGTTCATGGGCCGCGAGCCCGGCCGGTCCCGTGCGTACAGCGAGGCGACGGCGGTCGCGATCGACGCGGAGGTGAAGCGGATCCTGACCCGCGCCTACGACGAGGCGAAGGTGCTGCTCAAGGCGAACCGCGACAAGGTGGAGCGGATCGCGCGGGCGCTGCTCAAGTACGAGGTGCTCGACGCGGCGGACGTGAAGCGCCTGATGGAGGGTGCGGAGGTCGAGACGCTGCATGACGGCAAGAAGAAGCCAGTGCAGCCGTCGCTCCGGGCCGCCGCGCCCGGCCCGGCCGCGGCCGCGCCGACTCCCGCGACCGGCGACGGCATCCAGCCGCTTCCCGCCTGAGCGGTCGCGCGATGCGCTTCCGGGCAGGGCCGCGATGAACGCCGACGACCTGCGCTTCAATCCCCGCGTCTTTTCAGGTTCCCGGGCGGGAGGCGTGCGTGCGGAGCTGGAGCGGCTGGGATTTCCCGGGGACGTGCGGGACCTGGCGCCGGCGCGGATGGCGACGCTCTGGGTGGCGCTGGAGGGGCTGACGGCGGAGGAGGCGCAGGAACTGAGGGGGCGGTGGGCGGCGGGCGGGGGGGAGGTGCTGGTGGCGGGGGATCCCTTCGCAACCGTGCCGGTTCCGGCGGTGGTGAGGGGGACGCAGGAGCAGTTTGAGCGTGGGGAGGAGGCGTGCCGGGGGCTGGCGCCGGCGGCGGCGATGGGGCGCGCGGTCCGGGGCTGGCTGTCGGTGCCTGCGCCGGTGGCGGGGCTGGCGTGGGGGCGGCGGACGCACCTGATGGGGGTCGTGAACGTGACTCCCGATTCATTTTCCGACGGCGGCCGGTATTTCGACGCGGCGGCGGCGATCGCGCGGGGTGAGGCGCTTGCGGCGGCCGGGGCGGGGATCCTGGACGTCGGGGGAGAGTCGACGCGGCCCGGCGCCCTGGATGTTCCGCCGGAGGAGGAGTTGCGGCGTGTGATTCCGGTCGTGGCGGGGCTCGCGAAGGCGGCCCGGGTACCGGTCTCGATCGACACGACGAAGTCCGTGGTGGCGGAGGCTGCGCTGGACGCGGGAGCCGCGCTGGTGAACGACATCAGCGGGTTCCGGTTCGATCCCGCGATGGCGGCGATGGTGGCGCGCAGGGGTGCGCCCGCGGCGCTGATGCACATCCGCGGGACGCCGCGGACGATGCAGGTGAATCCGCAGTATCGCGATCCGGTCGCGGAGATCTGCGCCAGCCTGCGCGCATCGATCGCGCTCGCGGTGAGGGCGGGGATTCCCGAGGAGCGGCTGATCGTCGATCCCGGCATCGGATTCGGGAAGTCGCTTGAGCACAATCTCGACATTCTCGCGCGGCTCCGGGAATTCCGGTCGCTCGGGCGTCCGATTCTGGTCGGGGTCTCCCGGAAGTCCTTTCTCGGCCGCCTGACGGATCTGCCGCCGGAGGAACGGGCGATCCCCTCCGCGGGCGCCGCGGGCTGGTGCATCGCGGCCGGCGCCGACCTGCTGCGGGTCCACGATGTCGCGGAGACGGAGTCGGTCCGGCGCGTGGTGGATGCGATCGCGCGCGGAGGGTGAAGAAATTCTCCCTCAATTCCGGGGGAGCGATTCCGCCCGCGGCCGTCCCGGGATAGAATCAAGACTCAGAGCCGCGCGCACATCCCTCACGGAGACCGGATGCTCCCGAATTTTCTGAGTGGACCCGACGCCATCCGCGCTGCCGTCGAAGTCCTCATCCTGTTTGTCTTTTTCTACTATCTCCTCCGCTCCTTCGAGGGATCGCGGGCGTCCGGACTGGTGCGCGGCTTCCTCGCCGTCTTCGTCATCGCGTTCATCCTCATCATGGAAGTCACGATCCGGTTCGAGCTCGACCGGATCCGCGCGATGCTCCAGGGGATCGTTCCCGCGCTGGTCATCATCCTGGCGGTCATCTTCCAGCCGGAACTCCGGCGGGCCCTCGTCCGGCTCGGCCAGGGACCGTTCCTGTTCCCGATCCTGAAAGCCGACTCCGTCCCGGTCGAAGAGCTCGTCAAAGCCTGCACGCGGCTCGCCAAGAACAGGATCGGGGCGCTGATCGCCATCCAGCGGGACAACTCCCTCGCGCAGTATGCGGAGGGAGGGGTCAAGATGGACGCCGACGTTTCCTCCGAACTCATCGAGACGATCTTCTACCAGGGAACCGTCCTCCACGACGGCGCCGTCCTCATCGTCGGGGACCGCGTCGCCGCCGCCGGATGCCTCTTTCCGCTCACCGACAACCCCGACGTCGCCAGGAACCTGGGGACCCGGCATCGCGCCGGGATCGGGCTGACCGAGGAGTCGGACGCCGTGACGATCATCGTGTCGGAGGAGACGGGACAGATCTCCCTCGGTGCGCGCGGCGTGCTCTCGCAGGACCTCGACAAGGATGAACTCGAAACGCGCCTCCGGGAGCTTTTCCGGGGGTCCGAGAAGGGCGGGCCGGCGGCGGTCCCGGCGGCGGCGCTCTGATGAAATTTCTCTTCGCCGACTTCAAGACGCGCATCCTCGCCCTGGTGCTGGCGGTCGTGACCTGGGTGTCGGTCTACCGCGAGGCGACCGAGGTCTTCCCCGCCGCGGCCGAGGTGGAATTCGACCGGGTGCAGGACATCCTGGTCATGGCGGTGGAGGCCGAGGACGGGTCCGCGGTCACGCGCGTCGATCTCCGCGTCTCCGGTCCCCGGGGCCAGAGGGCCGACCTTCGCTCGCTCCGCCTCCGCGCGCGCCTCTCCGCCGACCCGGGCGCGCCCCTTCCCCAGACCCTCACCGTCGAGGTCACAGAGGACCTCCTGACGCTTCCCTCGAAGTTCAGGCTGGTCGAGGCGAAGCCCCAGCGCCTTCGCGTCCGGATCGACCGGGCGACGACCTCGCCGCTTCGCCTGATCGCGCCGGCGGCGGTGGCGATGCCGGTGGGGGAGGGGCTGTCGCTGGTCGAGGGAAACCCGGCCCTCGGGTTCCGCGTCCGGAGCGCCACGGTCTCCCCGAACTACGCGTCGATCCGCGGGCCGAAGTCGATTCTCGACCGGACGCAGACGATCACGGTCACGCCGGTGAACATCACGGGGCTTCCCTCGGGCGTGCACCAGATCCCGACGACGATCGTGGCGAGGCTGGACGGGCACGGAGTGACGACGACGACGCCGATCCTGGTGACGGTGGAGATTTCGGAGGAGTCTCAGGAAGCGGTGTTCACGGTGGGGGTGAGCCTGATCCAGACGGAGGACTATGCGAGGGACTTTACGGCGGAGCCTGCCGTGAAGGAGGTGGAGGTGGTGGTGACGGGGCCGGGGAGCGTGCTGACGGACCTGAAGAGCCGGTCGGAGCTGCTTCTTGCGGTGATCGACATTGCGGGGATGCGTCCGGAGGAGTGCCGGCCGGTGGACGACAGGGAGCTGATTGCGACGCGACCGATCGTGGTGCAGTTCCGGGGGCGGTTTCCTGGGCAGGAGTTCCTGGAGATCGGGTTCCGGAAGCCGCAGGTGCCGGAATCGGTGGTGACGTTCCGGAAGAGGGCTCCCTAGTGGACCGACTTTTCGGGACGGACGGGATCCGGGACACGGCGAACACGAAGGTGCTCGCGCCGGTGCCGCTGGCGCGGCTGGGGCAGGCGATCGGGTGGCTGCTGAGGCACGAGCCTGCGGTCTTTTCTGCGGGTGAGGCTGGGGCGGTGCCGCGGGAGCCGTACGGGGCGGCGCACGCGTTCAAGCGGCCGCTGGTCCGCGACCGGGTGCTGATCGGGCGGGACACGCGGACGAGCGGGCCGATGATCAGTGCGGCGCTCGCGGCGGGGCTGCTGTCGCAGGGGATCAACGTGGTGGAGGGCGGCGTGCTGCCGACGCCGGCGATCGCGCACGTGACGCGGACGATGGGGGCGCTGGTGGGGATCGTCGTGAGCGCTTCGCACAACCCGGCGCCGGACAACGGGGTGAAGCTGATCAGCCCGGAGGGGTTCAAGATCCCGGATGAGGCGGAGTTGCGGATTGAGGAGCTGATGGCGGCGAAGGTCCCGGAGGCGCTGACGGGGCCGGAGGTGGGGGACCTGGCGCTGGAGACGGCGTGGGATCCGGCGACACGGCTGTCGGCGATCGCGACCCGGTATGCGGGAGACCTGGTCGACCGGGCGCGGGGGTGGGGGCTGAACCTTCAGGGCCTCCGGATCGTGCTCGACTGCGCGAACGGCGCGACGCGGCTTGTGGCGCCGTGGATATTCGAGGAGCTGGGGGCGACGGTGATTGCGACCGGGGTGGATCCGGACGGCGCCCGGATCAACGACGGGTGCGGGGCGCTGCACCCGGAGGCGGCGGCGGCGCGGGTGACGGCGGAGAAGGCGGACCTGGGGATTTCGTTCGACGGGGACGGGGACCGGCTGATCGTGATCGACGAGCGTGGGCGGGTTTCGGACGGGGACCATGTCCTGGCGGTCTGCGGGAGGCTGCTGCGGGAGCAGGGGAAACTCGATCCGGCGGTGGTGGTCGGGACGGAGATGTCGAACCTCGGGCTCGAGATCTCGCTCCGGGAGGTCGGGATCCGGCTGGTGCGGGCGAGAGTGGGGGACCGCTATGTGTCGCACCAGATGCGGTCGCAGGGGCTGATCCTCGGCGGCGAGCAGTCCGGGCACCTGCTGTTCTTCGAAGATTCGACGACCGGGGACGGGATTCTCTCCGCGCTCCAGGTGCTGCGCGCGATGCGCCGCTCCGGGAAGACCTGGTCGGCGCTCTGCGGCTGCCTGAAGCGGCTTCCCCAGGTTCTCCGGAGCGTCCGGGTGCTGCGGAAGCCGGCGTTCGAGTCGGTGCCGCGCATCGTCGAGGCCCGCCGGGCGATGGAGAAGCAGCTGGGGTCGAACGGACGCCTGGTCCTCCGGTACAGCGGCACGGAACCGGTCGCGCGGATCATGATCGAGGGGGACGACCAGGCGACGATCGACCGGATGGCGCTCGAACTCGGCGAACTGTTCCGCGAGGAGCTCGGATAGTGGCTCTTCGCCTGGGCGTGAACATCGACCATGTCGCGACCGTCCGGCAGGCGCGCGGCACCGTGTATCCCGACCCCGTGGAGGCGGCGCTGCTGGCGATGCGGTCGGGGGCGGATTCGATCGTCGCGCATCTGCGCGAGGACCGGCGGCACATTCAGGACGCGGATATCGGCGCGCTGAAGCGCGCGGTGCCGCGGCTGAACATGGAGATGGCGATCTGGCCGTCCGTGATCGAGGTGGCGCTGGCGGCGCGGCCGGAGCGGGTCACGCTGGTTCCCGAGCGGCGGGCGGAACTGACGACGGAGGGAGGGCTGGACGTGGCCGGAGGCGGACGGCGCCTGGCGCGGGCGATCGTCCGCTTCCGGGACGCCGGAATCACGGTCTCGACTTTCATCGGCCCCGAGGAGCGGCAGGTCCGCGCATCCCTCGACCTGGGCGCCTCCGCCGTCGAATTTCACACCGGCGGGTACGCGGAGGAGACCTCGCGGGCGGGGCGGACGGCGGAACTGAGACGGATCGCCCGTGCGGCGCGGGGTGCGGCCGCGGCCGGGATCGAGGTCGCGGCGGGCCACGGCTTGAACATCGGCAACGTCTCGGCTATCGTCCGCATCCCCGAGATCGAGGAGCTCAACATCGGGCACTCGATCGTCGCGCGGGCGCTGGTCCTCGGATTCCCGGCCGCAGTGCGCGAGATGAAGTCCCTCATGAGGAGATGACCCGTGTTTGAAGGCAGCTCGACGGCGCTGGTGACCCCGTTCCGCGGGGGCGTGGTGGACTGGAAGGCGTACGGCGCCCTGATCGACGAGCAGATCGCGGCCGGCACGGACGCCATCGTCGCGTGCGGCACGACGGGGGAGTCGCCCACGCTGTCCGACGAGGAGAAGATCGAGATCTTCGAGTTCACCGCCCAGCGCGTCCGCCGCCGGATTCCCGTGCTCGCGGGAACCGGGACCTACGACACCCACCACACCATCGAACTCAGCCGCGCCGCGAAAAAGTCCGGCGCGGACGGCCTCCTGCTGGTCGTCCCCTACTACAGCAAGCCCACACAGGCGGGACTCACCGCGCATTTCCGCGCCGTCGCCGACGCCGTCGACCTCCCCGTGATGCTCTACAACATCCCCGGCCGCTCGGGCGTCAACATGACCCCCGAGACGATCATCCGCCTCGCCGCGCACAAGAACATCGTCTCCGTCAAGGAAGCCAGCGGGTCCTGCGACGCCGTCACGCAGATCGCGGCGGGAAGCGCCATCACCGTGGTCTCCGGAGACGACTCGCTCACGCTCCCGTTCATGGCCTGCGGGGCGCGCGGCGTCGTCTCGGTGGTCTCGAACCTCGTCCCCGCCGATGTCAAGGCGCTCGTCCAGGCCTGCCTCCGCGGCGACTTCGCCGCCGCCCTCAAGGTCCATCGCAGGCTCTTCCCGCTGATCAAGGCCGCATTCATCGAGACGAGCCCGATCCCCGTGAAGGTCGCGCTGTCCCTCATGGGCAAGTGCACGCGGGAACTCCGGCTCCCTCTCTGTGACCCGGACCCGGCGAACGAGGAGAAGCTCAGAGCCGCGCTGGCGGCCTACGGCCTCCTGGGGACGGGGAAGCCGGCGAAGGGCGGAAAGCCGGTCCGGCGCGGGCGGTAGAGCGCGCGCGGCTCCCCGCTCAGGGCTGGTGCTTCCGCAGCAGCGCCCGGAGCCGCTCGCTCGCGCTCGACATCCGGCTCTTCACCGTTCCCACCGGGATCTCCAGCACCTCGGAGATCTCCGCGTACTTCATTCCCTCGAATTCCGACAGCAGAACGACCAGGCGCTCGTGCTCCGGCAGCTGGTCGATCGCCCGCCGCACCGCGGCGCGCGCCTCCACCGCCTGCGAGGCGTCCTCCGGCCCCGTCGCGTCGTCCGGGAAATCCGGCGGCCCGCTCTCGCCCTCCGCCGGGGCGAGATGTGAGAACAGGGCCGGCCGCCGTTTCGCCCTGCGCCCCTCGTTGATCCAGAGATTGCGGGCGATCCGGAACAGCCAGGTGTTCACCTGCGCGTGCGGCTCCCAGGTCGCCGCCCCCTTCCAGGCGGCGATGAAGACCTCCTGGAGGCAGTCTTCCGCCACCGTCTTGTCCCAGCAGAGCCGGAACAGGAACGAGAAGAGAGGCCCCTTGTGCGCTTCGTACAGCTCGCTGAAGGCCGCGCGGTCGCCGGTCTTGATCCGGCGCATCAGCTCGAGATCGCGTTTCGGGTCGGACATGGGGGCCGCCAGTGGAGAGAGCGGGGACGGTAGCGGCGGGCAGTTCCCGCGTCAACGGCGGCGGTCCTGTCTCCCGGCGTTCCCGGAGGGCGGCGGCGATCCCGCGCCCCCCCGCTTCAGGCGGTCCCGCCCTGGGGCGGTCGCCCCGCCTCCGGGGAGCAGACGCGGTTGCGACCCTGCCCTTTCGCGCGGTAGAGCGCGCTGTCGGCGATCTTCAGCAGGTCGTGTTCGGTCGCGACCGCCTCGGTCAGCGCCCCGACCCCGATCGACAGCGTCAGGCGCACCGACTTGTCGCCGCGCCCCACGATCGAGAACTTGCGCGTGACGAACCTCCGCCGGATCGACTCCGCCTTGATCACCGCATTCTCGAGGTTGCACTCCGGCAGGAGCAGGCAGAACTCATCCCCCCCGTAGCGGGAGACCACATCCACATTCCGCGACTGCACCCGCAGGAACTGGGAAATATTGCGGAGCGTCTCGTCTCCCTGCTGGTGCCCGTGGGTGTCGTTGACGTCCTTGAAGTGATCGAGGTCGATCATCATCAGGGCGAGGTCGCGCCCGTAGCGGCGGGCCCGCCGGATCTCGTCCGCGAGCCGGACGTCGAACATCCGGCGGTTGAACACCCCCGTCAGCTGGTCGATCTCGCTCTGCTCCTTGACCACGTTGTACAGGCGCAGGTTCTCGATCGAGAGCGCGAGGATCTGGGCGACGGACAGGAGCAGGTTCTGGTACTCGGAACGGACCGAATGTCCCCCCTGCACCGACAGCACCTCCGCTTCTTTCGGATCGAGGTCCACCTCGAGGACGCCGATGATCCCGTCGCGTCCGGGGAGGGGAAGGGCGATCGAGTGGCCCGAGGCGTCGGGGGCGACCTCCTCCCCCCGGGCGATCCGCGCCAGCCGGTGTCCCTTGGAGAGATCGAATCGCGCGGGGCCGGACTTCGGGCCGGGCGGGGGAAAGCGCTGCTCCAGCGCATGTCCGTGGATGAGGTAGACCGTGGCGGCGGCGTACGACAGGCCGGGCTTCTGGGTCAGGATCTTCACCGCGCGGGAGAGGATTTCCTCCTCGTTCGCCCCGGACAGCAGGGCCGGCGTCAGTTTCGGGACGTTCTTGATCTTCTCGGTGAGCGCGTAGATTTCCAGGGTCTTCTTCATCGCGTCCGTCGCGCGCTCCGTGAGGTCCCGTTTCATCCGCTCCTGGGTCGAGACGTCGCGGAGGGAGCCGATGACGACGTCGCGGTCGCGGAAGCGTGACCGCTGGACGGAGACTTCGACGCTCTTCTTGGAGCCGTCGGCGCAGAGGATCTTGAGCTCGTAGCGTTCGCTCGGGACCGACCTGCGATGCGACCGTTTTTCGCGCGCCCGGTCGCGGCTTTCCTCGGCGACGACGTCGGTGGCGTGCAGGGTGCCGGCGGTGATTTCGGAGCGCGAGTATCCGGTCATGCGGAGGAATGCGTCGTTGGCGAGCATGATGCGCTGGGTTTCGAGATCGACGGCGTACTGGGGGTCGTTCGAATGTTCGAAGAAGACGCGGAAGATTTCGGCGCCGAGGTCGGGAATGGGCGCAGCGGCGGCGGGGGCGTCCTTCCGCCGGCCCGGGACCGGATCGAGCGGCGGGGGATTGAGGACGGAGGCGGGGACGGGGACGCCGTCGACCTCGGCCGTCGGGTCGGAGAAGACGAAGCCGAGAGGATCGATTTCGCCGGACTTCGGATGTGCCAGGCGCAGGAAGGCCGCTCCGGCCGCAAGCATCGACTCCGTCCCCGACTGGCCGGCCGCGATGGCGGGGTTGAGCCCGAACCCGAGAGAATGGGCGAGGAGTCCGTGGTGCAGCGCCTCGCGCAGCTCGGGGCGCGAGACGGACTGGAGGACGCCGCGGTCGAAGGTCATGATGAGCCTGCCCGTGTCCGCGTGCCCGGGCGGGGGCCAGAGGTCGCAGAGGATTTCGCCCTTGAGCGTCCCGGGCTCGACGGTCACGCGGAAGAACCCGGCGGGCAGCGCCCCGAACTCCCCGCGGTCGGCGACGACGCCGTCGCGGAGTTCCCGGTCCGCCGCGGCGACGAACGTCAGGTCGGTCCCCTTCCCGCCCCGCACGCGCACTTTCCTGCCGGGTTCGATCGCCGCCGACAGCGCCGTGACGCTGCGGCTGACGGCGAGGACGGGGGTACGGTCGATGGTCGGGAGGATGTCGGCGGTGTTTCCCACGATCTCTGCGGCCCGGAGTCCGGATTCGAGCGCCTCGCGAAGCGCCCTGCTCCCGGACCAGGAATGGGGGGAGAGGATCAGGGCAAGGTGGGCCGCGCGGAGCGCCTCGGCGACGTAGTCCGGGATATCTTCGTCCGCAGCCTCCCGACGGGGGACGACGAGGAGGGCCGAGGGGAATCCCAGGTCCCGGGCCCCGCCGGCGAGGGCCTCGGCGAGGGCGGCGCACTCCGGCTCGGCGACCACGAGAAGGTGCTCGCGGTCCTTGTAGCCGAAACAGTCGCGCAGCAGGACCTCAGCGGCGTTGCGGTGCATGGTTGTACCCGGAGTCTCCCAAGGCCGGTGTGCCCGAAAGTCGGGCTCCAGTTTCCCCCGAAACCGGCCCGGATCATCTTATCCCGTTTCGCGCCGGGCGCAAAAACGAAACGAACCTTAAAACCGTAAAAGGGGACCGGCCGGGAGGGGTGAACCTGCCGGGCCTCCGCACGCTCGCGAGGACGGGGGCCCGGGCCGCGGCGGGGGAGACCGGCAGGACGGGTCTCGCTTCCGCGCGGAAACGGCGCAGGGTCCGGCCGTTCTCCGGACCGGATCCCCCGGCGCCCGCGGTGCGTCCGTCCCGACACGGCGGTCGCGATGGCCGGAGCGGTCTCTCTACTTCTTTCCCGACTTCAGCCGCGCCACCGTCACCGTCCGCCGCCACGTCTGCGTCTGCACCGGTTTCTGCTTCCCCTGCACGCGGCGCTCCGTCGTGAGCTGCACGAGGGCGCTTCTGAGCGATCCGTCCGTGACATCGAAGACGCATTTCGACGTCCCCTGCGTCGTGCGCGTGCCGGCTTTCTCCCCTGCGGCCGCCGGAATCTTCTCCTCCGAGCCGGACCTGCCCTCCACGGCCGCCTCGACCTTTCCCGCTTTGCGCGAGACGCCGGCGAGCGACAGCGTCTCGACGTTCGCGGTGTCCAGTCCCGGCCACGTGGCCTTCAGCGCGACGGCGCCGCCGGGCAGCGGTGGAAAGAGCTGCATCAGGCTGTCCGCGATCACGACCTTCGGGTTCTGGGCGAGCGCCAGCAGGTCGATGCGCAGCTCTCCCGATTTCGTCAGCGTCGCGGCGATCGGTCTCCAGTCGCGGGCTTCCGAGTCGAGCGGGGTGTCCTCGATGTCGCCGTCCTTGAAGCGCGACCGCCCGGAGGTTCGCAGAATCCGGAGTTCGACGCGGGCGTCGTCTGCGCCGGTTTCGACCACCTCGAGGGTCGCGGAGAGTTTCAGCGTCCGCGTGGTTTCCCAGGCGCCGTCCGGGTCGCGGGTCTCCGAGGATGCATCGAGGGAGACCTCCAGGGCGAACCGGTCGCCCTCCGCGAGCGTCCATTTCAGGTCGACAGGGTCTTCCGCGCGGGCGAGGGAAGCGAGGAGCATGGCGGCGGCAGGCCAGCGGAGCATCGGTTGATGATATCCGGCCCGCCGGGAACCGCATTCCCGAATCCGGTCGAGGGCCGGGCCTCACCGGCCTGGATGCCGGCGGCCCCGCTACTTCTTCAACGTGAACTCGTACACATCGTCCCAGGCTCTCAGGAGCCCCGTCTGCTCCTCGGAGAGCCGCAGCGTACCGGCGATCCTTTTCTGGGTCCGGAGCATGAGGTCCACTTCCGCGACTGCCCTGGCCAGTTCGCTCGGTTTCTGTCCGGAGGCTTCTTTCGCGGCGAAATCGGCCTGGAGCGCCTCGTACTCGCGGATGTACTCGTCCACGACCGGGCCGACGGAGATTCTCTGGGTGTCGTTGAGCTTCAGGCTGCTCGACCAGCTGTCCAGGAACCCCGCGGCGACGGCTTCCCGGGTGGACGCGGAGGTCGAGTTCCGGCCGATCGGGAGGCGCTCGCCCTTGAACAGTTCCAGGTCGTGGAGGAGGGACGTCTGCTCGGCGGTCAGCAGGGACTGGAGACGGGAAGGGGAGGCCGTTTCGAGATCGAGCAGGGCCCGGGTCTGTTCGAGCGCGCTCATCTCGTCGCGGGATTTCGCGAACTGTTCCCACTGGGCCTCGGCCCGTTCGATCACGGCATTGAGTTTCGCGGCCTGCTCGGCGTCGGGGGGGCAGTCGCTGGCTTCGAGGACGGCGAGCATCATCATCGGGAGCCCCCACGGGGCGAACCCGAGCTGGTCCATCGTCATCCCGTGCTCGTCCTGCATGCGTTTCGCGACTTCCAGGAAGGCGAGCATCATTTCCTGGATCTCCGGGTCCGACCGCTCATCCTTGTTCTTGAACTTGTCCCGGAGCCGGAAAATTCTGCCGCCGAGATCCGCCCACGGGTTCCGGGAGGCCTTCGCGGCGGGGACCACCGGCCTTGCGGCCGCCGCGGCCGCCTTCGCCTCCAGGTCTTGGAGGGTTCCGGCCAGTGTCCGTCCCTCCTCCTCCGCGGCCGCGAGGTCGGCGCGCACGGCATCGACCTGCGGGGAGGTCGCCCCGGCTGCAGGTTTCACGTTCGCGGCGGCGGCGGCGGGCCCCGCCTCCGAGCGCCGGGAGGCGACGGCCTTGAAGAGCCCGAACGCCAGGGCGGCTCCCAGCACGATCCCGATCGGCAGGCCTTTGCGCATGATTAGTCCTCTCCCTGGGGGGTCGACCGTCCTTCGCTGATCCAGATCCCGTAGACCGTCTTCCAGTTTCGAAGCGCTGTCCGCTGCTCCGCGGTCAGCCCGAGGGTGGCGTCGAGTTTCCGCTGGGCGGCGATCTGGGCTTCCAGCTGCTTGTGCTGGATGGCCGTCCAGTCGAGGTCGACCCCGGGCTGCGGGGAGGTCAGCGCGCGCTGCGCCTCCTGGTAGTCGCGGATGAACTCCTCCACGATCGGTTTCACAACCGGGGCGTGCGATGCGTCGAGCTTGAGGTTCCGGATCCACTTGTTCGTCAGGTCTTCCGTCACCTCGGCGCGCGTTCCGGTGGAGTATCCCTGGCCGCCGCCCATCGAGGATCCGATCATCCCGACGGACGAGATGCCCTGGGCGAGTTTCGCCTGCTCAGGGGTCAGGAACGCGCCGACCTGGTCTCTATACCCGGTCCCCATCTCCATCAGCCGCAGGCGCTGCTCCAGCCCCGTCCACGCCTCGCGACCCTCCTGGAACGCCTTCCATTCCGCCCCGGACTCCTGGAGCAGCCGTTCCATCTGGACGCGCTGCTCCGCGGTGAGCGGCGTCTCCGAGGCCTCCAGCACCGCGGCGAGCAGCGCGGGCATCCCTTCCGGCGAGTACATCACGTCCTCCATCGTCAGCCCGGTCCGGCGCGCGACGGCACCCATGATCGTGATCAGTTCCAGGTAGACCGACTCCATCGACTTGCGGTCGGCCTCGGACATCGCGGCGGGGTCCTTGAAGACCTTCGCGAGCCTGGCCGCGATGTCGCTCCAGGCCTTTTCTTTTCTCACCGATTCCGGGTCCGTGCCGGCGGGCGGCCGCGCGGCGGCGAGGGCGGCTTCGGCGTCGGCGATGGCCTTGCGAAGCGTTTCGTTTTCGCCCCGCTGTCTGTCGAGGCGCGCCTTCAGGTCCGCGGCCTCGGTATCGGCGGCCGTCGGGGCGCCTGCGGTACCGTCCCTGGTCCCGCCCGTGCCGCCGCGCCCGTCCAGGGCTTTCAGGAGCACGGCGGTGAAGACGGCGCCGATCACCAGTCCGAGCAGTATTCCCTTGTGCATCTGGATCCTCTCCCGTGGAAGCTGTCCGAGTCTACGCAAACTTCAGGCCGGATGCTCTCCCCCTTGCGCACACGCACGGGGCGTAATCCCCGGTACGGTCGCGTGCCGGACTGCCCGTCCGGACCGGGCGGTCCGGGGGGAGGGGAAGCGGGTATCATGTCGGGCCATGAAGCCTCCCGTGCTCGTCGTCGCCGGACTGGTCCTCGCCGGGGCCGGCGTGGCGGCGTTTTTCGCGCTGCGGGGTGCCGGGGACGCTCCCGATCCTCCCCCGGCTTCGGCCGGGATGCTGGAGGGATTCATCGCGGAGCGGGAGCATGTGACGCTCGTCCTGTCCGGCCGTCTCATGGCCGAGTTCTTCCCTTGCGGCTGAAAAGGGTCGAAGTCCGGTGGGATCGCCCGGCGGGCGAGCGCATTGAGGGCGGTGGCGCGGGAGATGCCGAATCCCGTGACGGTGGATGCCGGCGACATGCTCGGGTCCAGCGACCTCCGGCGCAGCAACGCGCTGGTCGCGCAGCTCGAGAAGAAGGCGGAGATCATGGCGGAGTTCATGAAGCTGCACCCTCCCACCGCGGCCGGACTCGGGGACATGGACCTCCTCCTGCGGGGCGGCCGGGCCGTGACGCTGCTTTCGGAGCGCGGGATCACCCCCATCGTGACCAACGCGGCGATCCCCGGGACCGCGCCTCATGCCGTCTTCGCGGCGGGAGGCTGGACCTTCCTCGCCGTCAACGTCTTCTCCCGCAAAGCTCTCGCGGGGGTGGACGGCGCGGCGTTCCGGGATCCGCTCGAGGCGATCGACGCGGAGCGCGCCGCGGCGGGTCCGGTGGACATCGTCCTCATCTCCACGCACGGGCTGGACGAAGCGGCGCTGCGGCGGATCGCGGAGCGCGGGGACTTCCTGAAGATTCTCGTCGACGGCGACGGGACCGTGAACCTGCGGTCCGCGGGCCTCGTCACCCGGACGCTGATCGTGACCCCGCCGGCCCGCGGCGCAGAACTCCATGTCCTCGAACTCCACCTGCGCCGCGGCGCCCCGACCTGGTACGAGGCGAAACGGTGGAAGACCGCTTTCGACCGGAACGAGAACGTGGAGGAGGAGGCCCTCGGGGCGCGGCAGTCGCACATCGTGCGGCTGCGCGAACTGCGGCTGGATTCGACCTACCCGAACGATCCGGAAGCCGCGCAGCTCCAGAAGGCCTACAAGGACTGGTCGCGCGGAAACCTGACCGCGGCGGCCCCGGAGGTCGCGGGGGCGACACCCTACCTCGGCGCCGCGGCCTGCTCGGCGTGCCATGCGGAGCAGCACGCCAACTGGCTGACCTCGTTTCACGCGCAGGCCTGGACCACGCTGGAGAAGAACGAAGACGGCGGCACGGACGACCCGGAGTGCGTCTCCTGCCACGCAACCGGATTCCTGCTCCCCGGCGGTCCCAGGAGAATCGAGGACACCGTCCCCTTCCGCGGCGTCCAGTGCGAAAGCTGCCACGTCCCCCGCGGACCGCATCCCGGAACCCGCTTCGGAAAGGTGAAAGAGGAGACCTGCGTCACCTGTCACTCGGAGACGCGGGACCCGGAATTCGATTTCAAGCGGTACGTTCCCTGGTCCACGTGCAGGAAGGCGTTCGAGCCCGGGAAGAACCGGATTCCGCGCCCGGATCCGCCGAAGTAGGGCTCCGGCGCGGCGGAGACGCGAACGCCGTTCAGGCGTCCGGCGCGGGAACGCTCAGCGCAGCAGCTCCGCGACCGGCCGCTCGATCAACTGCTCCCTGCCGCTCAGGATGGCCTGTCCCCTGACGATCGCGATGCCGCGTGCCGCGGGAAAGGCCGGGTCGGACTTCACGATCCTTCCCGAGGAGGAGAAGACCGCCAGCCCTCCCTTCTCGAAGACGACGAAGACGCGCCCCTCGCCGTCGACGGCCGCCCCGGCGGGACGCTCAAACGGGCACTTCAGCGTCTGCGTCACCTGGACCGTCTTCCGGTCCGGCTTGAGCACCAGGACCGTCCCCGCGCCGGCATCCACGGCGTAGAGCAGCGCTCCCTCTCCGCACGCGAGCGCGACCGGGTCGTTCAGGCGGCCGGCGAGCCCCGGCAGGGAAGCGGAGAAGGTGCCGTCGGGCAGGAAGACGGCGAGCGTGCCCGTGCCGGCGTCGAGAACGTAGAGGTTGCCGTTCCGGTCGACCGCGAGCCCCCGGGGATCCTCCCAGCCCGCCGGCGGGGCGACCGCGGCGAGGCCCTGGAGATGGGGCGAGAGCCGGGCCACCTTCTTCTGCCCCGGGAGGCAGGCGAGGATATCCCCGCGGCGGTCGATCGCGATGTCGGAAGGGACCCCCAGGAAGTTCGCGCCGGTCGCCCCTTCCGGCTGGACGCGCACGGGGAGAAACCACCCCTGGGGTTTCCGGATGAAGATCTCGCCGGACTGGTCATGAAGGTCGGCGACGGCGACCGTGCCGTCGGCGGTCGAATCGAGCGAGCCGCAGAGCCAGGTATCAAGGACGCAGACGGGGCGCGAGCGGGTCCCCGCGGTGCCGCCGGCCTCGAGCGCCGCGACGGAGATGCGGAGGCGGCGCGGAACCCGGTCCGCGTCGTTCGCGGCGTCCCGGAACGTGAACTGCGCTTCGGGCGGAGCGCCGCGGGCGAGGCGCACGATTTCACGCGGCGGGTCGTCGCTGTCGGCCCGCAGGTCCTCCTGCGCGTACACGACGAACCCGGACACGTCCCGGGAGGCCGGCATCTTCCACCGGATCTTCACGGTGTGCGGGGCGGGCTGCGAGCACGCGAGGATGTCAGGGGGTGGAAGCGATCCGCGCGCGGCCAGGCTGGAGTGGAGATCGAGGGTGCAGAGGTCTCCGTGGCCGCGCCACCGGGCGACGACGAGCGTAGGGAGTTCGATCGCGTGAAATTCGGTCGCGGACCCGGGACCGATCTCGACCAGCAGGACGGCGTTCCCGCCCACCACATCGACGAGGCCGAAGGGATTCGCGCGGAGCGTGAAGCCGTCGGGGGTGGTGTGGGGCGTCCCCGGGACCGGGCGGTTGGGGAGTTCGAGGAACCCGGAGCCGTCGGTCTGCCCCTCGATCACCGGGGGGCCATCCAGGCGCTCGCGCACGGGCTGCCAGACCCGCACCGGGACCGCCGGCGCCGGCGCCCCCGCGGCGTCGAGCACGCGGATGCGGATGCGCGACGGCAGGTCGTACAGGTGGTCCCCGTAGAAACCACGGTGGCGCCCGCGCGTCCGGTTCAGGGCCGCGGACTGGAATTCGCCGAAGCGGTGGGGGCCGTGGCCGTTCATCATGTCTGCGGAGTCGTGGTAGTGGTGGACCACCGACCGCCGGCTGCCGTCCCGGAGGGGGACGGTGACGCGGCGGTCGAGGACATAGAGATCGATGAGCCCGACCTGGTGCCCCATCTCGTGGAGGAACCCCCAGTCGAATTCCGCGGCGCGGCGCGTGTAATCGTCCCAGGGGGTGAACTGCCAGACCCCTTCGTACCAGGTGCCGTCCGCCTTCCCGTCCCGTCTCAGCTCGCTCAGCGACCGGTCCCAGGCCTGGGGATCGAAGGCCGTCCCGCCCGCGTCGACGACGACGATGCGGTCCACTCTCCAGCGGTCGAGGCAGCCTTCGGGACAGGCCGGGTAGATGGAGTCCATGAAGAGGACGTTCGCGACCTCGAAGTGCGCCTGGACCCAGTCCTCGAACGCGAAGGTGCCGCGCATGTTCGGGACGCGGGAGAATTCCTCCCAGGTGGAGCGTTCGACGACGATCAGGAAGCCGAGGGCATCGGTCCGGTCCTCCAGCCGGTCGTTCGCACGGGAGAAATCGGGACGCCCGGCGTCGATTTCGAAGGCCACGGTGTGGTCGCCCCGCTTCCAGGGCCATTCGAGCCGGAATTCGGCGGACTCACCGGGTTTCAGCGCTCCGCCCTGTCCGGCGCCGGCCGGGGCGCCGTCGATCGCCCAGCGGAATGCGAAGGGTGCGGCGGGGGCGGTTCCGTGGTTCCGGACGTGGGCGACGAACGCGGCGTCCTGTCCGTCGCGCGGCCACATCGGGTCCGGATTCGGGCGGCGGAGGCGCGGGAGGCCGTTCTCGTACTCGACGTTGTCGTGATTGGAGCGCAGGCGGGGGAGCCGCTCGATGAAGGTGACGCCGAGGTCCTGGATTTCCGGGCGGTCCGCGGCGGGGCTGCACTTCAGGGACCTGACGAGGGGGCGTTCGAGGATGGTCGTCCCGTCGGCGCCGAGCACGCCCACGCAGGTTCCGAAGTCGAGGACGCGGCCCCTCAGTTCGGTTCCGTCCCTGAGCTGGACGGTGTCACGGCCCTCCGACGGACTCCCCGGGGCGAGGGCCGCGCAGCGCGCTTCCAAGAGCCGGCGGACGCGCGCGCGGGAGGCTTCCATGGCGCGGACGGTCTCCTCCGGGACGGGGGGAAGGCCGTCCGCCGGTTCGTCGGCGCCGGAGAAGACGGCGGGGAGGAGGACGGCGGCGGCGAGGGCCGCGGTGAGAAGGCGGCGCGATGCGGGCATGGGGCAACGATAGCGCGCGAGCCGCGGGGCGGGCACGAAAAGTCGGCGGGCGGCGCGCCGGAAAACGCTGTCCCGGTCCCCGTCCGCCTGCTAGTTTCCCTGCCCCGTGACCCTGGTCTGCCCGCGCTGTGGAAGAGCCCATGAAGGCACGGCGGCCGCGCGGCCGTCGTGTCCGGGGTGCGGGCACACCTGGGATCCGGCGGGGGACTTTGCGCCGACGCTGGTGGCGCAGGACGAGCGGAAGGCGTCCGCTCACCTCGTCGTGACGCACGGGGGAGGGCGGCGGGAGGAGATCGCGCTGACGGGGCCGTTCACGCTCGGGCGCGCGCCGGAGAACGTGATGGCGGTGAACGACCTCAAGCTGTCCCGCCGGCACCTGGAGATCGAGCGGCGCGGGGAGGCGTGGTACGTGAAGGACCTCGGGAGTTCCTCGGGGACGATGGTGAACGGCGCGCGCGCGGTCGAGGCGCGGCTGGCGCCCGGGGACAGGGTGACCGCCGGCGACATGACGATCGAGTTCCAGGTGCGCTTCCAGGACACCGGCGACACGGCCCGGAAGGTCAGGGTCAGCGTCGTCGAGTCGGCGGCGTCGGCGGGGCCGGTCCCGAAGGTGGCGCTCTCGAAGGACCGGATCGTGCTGGGCCGCGGGGCGGAGTGCGACATCGTGCTGGCGAGTCCGGTGATCTCCCGGAAGCACGCGACGATCGTCCGGTCCGGGGGGGCGCTGACGCTCGAGGATCTGGGGACGCCGAACGGGGTGTTCGTGAACGGGCGACTGGTGAAGAGGCACGTGCTGGCGAAGGGGGACCGGATCCGGATCGGCCCGTACGTGCTGACGTTCGACGGTGCGGAGCTCGCGCAGGAGGACCAGCAGGGGAAGATCACGCTGGAGGCGAACGCGATCTGCAAGAAGGCGGGGAGTCTGGACATCCTGAAGGACGTCTCGGTGGTGATCCGGCCGAACGAATTCGTGGGGCTGCTGGGGCCGAGCGGCGCGGGGAAGTCGACGTTCATGGACACGCTGAACGGGTTCCGGCCCGCGACGTCCGGGGAGGTTCGGGTCAACGGCGAAAACCTGTACCACATCTTCAACTCGTTCAAGACGAACATCGGGTACGTCCCGCAGGACGACATCATCCACCGCGAGCTGACGGTGCGGGACGCGCTCTATTACACGGCGAAACTCCGGCTGCCGGACGACACGACGGACGCGGAGATCGAGCGGCTGCTCGACGAGATCCTGAAGACGCTGGAGCTCAGCGAGCGCCGGGACACGCGCGTCAGCGCGCTGTCGGGGGGGCAGCGGAAGCGTGTCAGCGTCGGCGTCGAGCTGCTGACGAAGCCGCCGCTTCTGTTCCTGGACGAGCCGACGTCGGGGCTCGATCCGGGGACGGAGGAGAAGATCATGACGCTGTTCCGTTCGCTGGCGAAGGGGGGGCGGACGGTCGTCCTGACGACGCACGTGATGGAGAACATCGAGCTGCTGGACCTGATCGTGGTCCTGGTGAAAGGGCGGCTCGCCTGGTACGGGCCGCCGAAGGACGCGCTGGCGTATTTCGACATCCCGAAGATCACGAAGATTTACGACAAGCTTGAGACGGCGAAGCCGGAGGAGTGGTCGCAGCGGTATCTCGCGACGCCGCAGCACCAGGCCTATGTGGTGGAGCGCCAGGCGGCGTCGCGCGCCTCGGGGGGGACGCAGCCGGTGCCGCGCGAGCGGCGGGCTCCCGCGCCGCATCTCCAGACGGTCGCGCTGCTCCGCCGGTACTGGGCGACGCTGGTCGGGGATCCGAAGTCGCTCCTGGCGCTGCTCGTGCCCGGCCCTCTGATCGGGTTCCTGATGACCCTGCCGTTCGACTCGGAGAACCGCTACCAGCACAAGCAGCTCCTCGTCTTCATGATGATCACCGCCGTGTTCTGCGGCTGTTTCAACGCCTTCCGGGAAATCGTGAAGGAGAAGCCGATCTACAAGCGGGAGCGGATGGTGAATCTGCAGATCTTCCCGTACATCCTCTCCAAGCTGCTCCTCCAGGGCGTCTTCCTGACGGTCTCGATGTTTCTCCTCGCCCTGATCGTCAGCGTCCTGGAGTCGATCCGGGGGCCGTTCCTGTTTCACTACGCGCTGCTCCTGGGCGCCTCGATCGCCGCGTGCGCGCTCGGCCTGGTCATCTCGGCGCTCGTGAACTCCTCGGAAAAGGCGATCGGCGTGGTGATCGTGATCATGATCATGCAGATCATCTTCTCGGGCGGGATCGCCGAGCTGAGCGGGTTCTCGAGTTTCCTCGGCGGATTCATGATCGCGTACTGGGGCTACGACGGGATGATGCAGAGCGTCTGTTTCAGCACCGCGGACGGCACGGCCGAAGAGAGGGCGTTCGGGATGCTCGGAAAGGACGTCACCGCGCACGGGGGCTGGATCTTCGGCGATCTCGTGATGCTCGGCGTGTTCGCCGTCGCGTTTTTCCTCCTCACCGCCGCGATCCTCCGCCGCCAGGACGTCCGCTGATGCTGACCTGCGCGAAATGCGGGTCGTCCGTCCCCCTTCCCGCCGACCCCCGGGCGCTCTCGACCGCCTGCGGCCGGTGCGGTTCGCAGGTCGACCTCGCGTCGCTCAGGACGCTCGCCGATGCGCCGCTCCCCGCCGCGCCGATCGACGCCGACGCGCTGCCCCCCGGGAAGATGCTCGCGGGGTACCGCCTGGAGAGGGTCCTGGGGCGGGGAGGGATGGCCGTGGTCTACAAGGCGACGCAGATGTCGCTCAGCCGCGCGGTGGCGATCAAGACCCTGCCCCGGCATCTGGCGGCGAACCCGGCGTTCGTCGCGCGGTTTTCGCGCGAGGCCGGGGCGCTGGCGTCGCTGTCGCACCCGAACATCATCACGATCATCGACCGCGGGTCGGAGGGGGACCTGTACTACTTCGTGATGGAGTACGTGGACGGGACCGACGTGCAGGCGCTGATCGCGGGGAACCGGCCGGCGCCGGCGGAGGCGGTGCGGATCGTGACGCAGGTGCTCTCGGCGCTGGAGTACGCGCACCGGCGCGGGGTGATCCACCGCGACATCAAGCCGGGGAACGTGATGATCGCCTCGGACGGGGCGGTCAAGGTGACGGACTTCGGAATCGCGCACCTGGCGGGGGGGCAGGGGACGTCGCTGGGGCTGACGATGGCCGGGGCGCAGATGGGGACCGTGAACTACATGGCGCCGGAGCAGCGGGTCGACGCGGGGCGGGTGGACGCGCGCGCCGACCTGTATGCCGCCGGAGTCGTCCTCTACGAACTCCTGACCGGGCAGCTTCCGCTCGGGGCGTTCGAGCCGGCGTCGCGGGTGAATCCGGCGGTCGATCCGCGCCTCGATGCGGTCGTGACACGTGCGCTCAAGCCCGATCCCGCCGCGCGTTTCACCTCGGCCGCCGAGATGGCCGCCGCCCTCGCGCCGCTCGCGGG
>JABWAY010000266.1 GCA_013360825.1 Candidatus Brocadiia bacterium
TTTCTTGGGCCAAACGGCGCCGGCAAGACGACCTGCATTCGCCTGCTGCTCGGGCTGCTGCGGGCCAGCAGCGGACACGCGACCGTGCTCGGGCTGGACGCCTGGCGCGAGGGCCCGCGGCTGCGCCAGCAGGTGGGCTACCTCCCCGGCGACGTGCGCTTCTGGGACGGGCTCACCGGGCGTGCCACGCTTCGCTTTCTCGACCGCGCTCGCGGAGGCGGGCACTGGGGCGAGGTGGAGCGGCTCGCCGAGCGCCTGGACCTGGTCCTCGACAAACGCGTCCGCAACTACTCGCGGGGCATGAAGCAGAAGCTCGGAATCATCGCGGCGATGATGCACCGCCCGCGGCTGCTGATCCTGGACGAGCCGACGACGGCGCTGGATCCGCTCGTGCGGGCGGGGCTCTATGACGAACTGCGGGCCGTGGTCGCCGCCGGGCGCACGGTGCTCTTCTCCAGCCACACGCTGGCCGAGGTCGAGGAGCTGTGCGACGTCGTCACGGTCATGCGTCGAGGTCGGGTCGTGGCGTCGGCCTCCATGCCGGTGCCGCCGGCCGACCTCGTCGCGATGATGTTCGGCGAGTCGATCGCGGTCGCGGAGCGTGCGGACGTCCCGCTCGGGCGGCCGGTGCTCGAGCTCCGTGGGGTCGGTCTCGAGGAGCGCCACCTGCGGCTGTCGGGCAAGCAGGTCGCCATCAAGGTGCTGCACACGCAGGGGCACCTGTCGCCCGAGGCGTTGTCGCGCTTCCGCCGCGAGGCCGAGATCGCCGTGCGCCTCGAGCACCCGAACATCGTGCAGGTGCTCGACTTCAACAGCCTCGAGTCGGGCCAGCCCTTCATCGTGATGGAGCTGCTCAAGGGCGAGAGCCTGGCGGCGCGGCTGAAGCGCGGGGACAAGGGCCAGACCGAGTCCCCGCGTCCCCACCTGGAGCGGGCGCGCGAGGTGTTCCTGCGGCTCGGCGCACGGTGGCACGCCTCCCGCGCCGAGGCGACCCTCCGTGACTGTCCCTGAAACCGTTCGACACCCTGCGTCCGTTGCCGTTGAATGCTGCTGAGGAGAAGACACCGACCATGAAGAAGACCGACACGCTCGTCATCGGATCCGGCCCGGGCGGGTACGTCGCCGCGATCCGGCTTGCCCAGCTCGGAAAGTCCGTCGTCATCGCGGAGCGCGAAGACCTCGGGGGAGTCTGCCTCAACTGGGGGTGCATCCCCTCCAAGGCGCTCATCCACGCCGCAAGCACGCTCGAACGGACGCGCCACGGCGCGGAGATCGGCGTGAAGGCGGACAAGGTGACGTTCGACATGAAGGCGTTCCAGGCCTTCAAGGCCGGCGTCGTCTCGAAGCTCACAGGAGGGGTCGGAACGCTCCTCAAGTCCTACAAGGTCGAGGTCCTCCGGGGGCAGGCGAAGTTCACCGGGCCGAAGACCGCCGAGGTGGCCGGTTCCAGGGGGTCGGAGACGGTCGAGTTCGCGCACTGCATCATCGCCACCGGGGCGAAGACGATCGAGATCCCCGGATTCGCCTTCGACGGGAAGAACGTGATCGGCGCAAAGGGCGCGCTGGCGCTGGAGGAGGTGCCGGCGAGGATGGTGGTGATCGGCGGCGGCGTGATCGGCCTCGAACTCGGGACGGCCTACGCGAAGCTCGGGACGAAGGTGACGGTGCTGGAGGCGCTGGACCAGCTTCTCCCCGGGCTGGATCCGACGCTGGTGAAGATCGTGGAGAAAGGTCTGCGGAAACGGGGCGTGGAGTGGCACGTGAAGGCAAAGGCGAAAGGGTACAAAGCGGGAGGGGACGGCCTGGAGGTCGAGGCGGAGACGGAGAAGGGGGCGCTCAAGGTCGCCTGCGACCGGATCCTCGTGGCGGTCGGGTTCCGCCCGATCACCGACGTTCTGGACCTCGCGAAGGCCGGCGTGAAGACGAACGAACGCGGGTTCGTGGCGACGGACAGGGCCTGCAGGACGAACGTGCCGCACATCTTCGCCATCGGCGACGTCTCGGGCCCGCCCTTCCTCGCGCACAAGGCGTCCCGCGAGGGCCAGGTCGCCGCGGCGGTCATCGCGGGGCACCCGGAGGAGAAGGACTTCGTGACCCCCGGGGCGATCTTCACGGATCCGGAGATCGCGACGGTGGGACTGAGCGAGGCCGAGGCGGAGAAGGCCGGGATCGCGGTCAAGGTCGGGAAGTTCGCGTTCGTGGCGAACGGTCGCGCGCTGTCGATGAACGAGACCGACGGCTTCGTGAAGGTGGTCAGCGACGCGAAGAACGACGTGCTCCTCGGCGTGCAGGCCGTCGGCCCCGAGGTCTCGAACCTGATCTCGGAGGCCGCCCTGGCGATCGAGATGGGAGCGAGCGCGGAGGACCTGGCCCTCACGGTCCACCCTCACCCGACGCTGTCGGAGACGATCATGGAAGCGGCCGAGGCGGTGTACGGGAAGTCGATCCATGGAGTGAACCGCTGATCCGGCGGCCGTCCTCCGGCCCCGCTGAACCGAGGAGCGCGCGTGGGTTCGACCCAGTCCCCTGAGGACCCGGCCGGGCGCCCGAATCTCTACCAGCGCTTCCTCATGCGCGGCTGGCCGGCGGTGCTGCTCGCCGCCCTGGCGGTCGCGATCGCCGCCGGGCAGGCGCTTCCCCGCTTTTCGGTCGAGGCGGGCACGGACGTCCTCCTGAACGAGGACGACGCGGACCTGGCGTACTACAACCAGTCGCGGGCGGACTGGGGATCCGACGAGTACCTGCTGGTCTGCGTGCACCGGCCGGGGGGGTGGATCACCGCCGAGGGGATCGTCGTCTACAACGACCTGACCAACGCTCTCCGCGAGCTCCCGCATGTGCGGAGCATCACCGCGCTCACGACCGTTCCCCTGCTCCGGAACCAGCCGGCGCGGTTCGGGATCCCGTCCCCGGTGACGCTGGCGGACGCGAAGGGTCGGCTCGACCCGAAGGTGGATGTGGCGAGGGCGAGGGAGGAGCTGCTGCAGCACACGCAGGCGAGCGGAAGCCTGGTCTCCGTGGACGGGAAGGACGCGTGCGTCCTGGTCTACCTGGACGTCAATGAGGACATCGAGAGGCTGGAGCCGCTCCGGAATCGCCTGCTCGCGAAGCCGGGGGACGCGGCCGCGGAGGCGGAACTGGAGCGGATCGCGCCGGCGTACGCCGCGGCGCGGGCCGAGCTGAACCGCCGCCGCCGGGCGATGGTCGACGCCGTGCGGGTGCTGAAGGCGGCGTGGGACCCGAAGCTGGAGGCGCCGATCCGCGTGTCGGGGCTGCCGTTCATCAACATCGTCCTGACCGAGCACGTCCGTTCGGACATGGTCACGTTCGGGGTCATCGCGCTGGCCGTCTTCACGCTGACCTACGTGCTGATCTACCGGCGGCTGCGCTGGGTCCTGCTGCCGGTGCTGACCTGTGCGCTTCCGGTCGCGGTGATGATCGGCGTGATGGCCGCGCTCGACCGGAAGGTGACGGTCGTGACCTCGAACGCGCCCGTCCTGCTCTTCGTGCTGATGCTCCCCTACACCGTGTACTACATCGAACGCTACCGGGAGCGGCGGTCGCGTTTCCCGGGCGAGGCCGCGCGCGAAACGGCGACGCGGACCCCCGTCGAGATCTGGTCTCCCTGTCTGTTCAGCGCGCTCGCGACGATGGCGGGAACGCTGGCCCACACGCCCAGCGGGATCAATCCGGTCCGGACGTTCGGGTGGATGCTGACTTTCGGCGTCGCGGTCGGGCTGGCGGTGATCATGCTCCTCCTTCCCTCGGTGATCGTCCCGCTCCCTCCGGTCACCGGCGGACCCGCCCCCGGGGCGCCTGCGGCCGCACGGGGCCCCCTCCGCTGGCTCGAGCAGCTCTGCCTCCGCGCTCCGCGGGGGGTCGTCGTCTTCTCCCTGGCGATCCTCGCCGTTTCGATCTGGGGAACGACGCGCATCAACGTCGAGACCAAGTTCATCGACTACTTCTGGCCGCGCAGCCCGATCCACGAAGGCCTCGGTTACGTCGACGAGCGCATGGGGGGCACCACACCTTTCGAGGTCATCCTCACCTCCGACCGCCCGGGGCATTTCCGGACCCCCGAGGGGCTCCGGGCAATCGACGCCGTCTCCCGGTTCTTCGAGACCGTCCCGGAAACCGGAAGCCTCCGCTCCTTCCGGACCCTGGTCGCCGAGGCCGGCAAGGCCGTTCCGATGAAGGAACCGCAGGTCGTCGCCGCCCTCGTGACGCTCGCCTCCCGGAAACTGGAGTACACCTGCGACGGGTGCGGACGGAAGCGGATGGACACGATGAAGGACGGGCTGGCGAAGGCGCCGGCGATCGGGGACGAGCGGAAGGCGAAGTGCGACACCTGCGGCAGGGGGGCGACATGGCGGCTGAGCCGGGTCGAGAGCGGGGCGATCGACGAGTTCTGCAACTGGAACTTCACCTCCACGCGGATCATCCTGCGCATGAAGGAGACCGCCCCGACGCTCAACCGGGACCGGATCCTGCGATCGCTTCGGGAGCACCTCGACGGGCTGAAGGACGGCGAATTGAAGGGGATCGAGGCGCGCCCGACGGGGATTTTCCTCCTCTATTCGAACATGCTCAACAGCCTGATCGCGGCGACGCAGGAGACGTTCGTGCTGGCGGTCGGATCCATCTTTCTGATGCTCTGCTTCCTGTTCCGGTCCGCGCTGCTGTCGCTGCTCGTTCTTCTGCCGCAGATTCTCCCGGTCTTCCTCGTGCTCGGGACGATGGGATTCGCGGGGGTGGCGCTGGACATGGTCACGGTGATCATCGCCTCGGTCGCGATGGGGGTGGGGATCGACGCGGCGATTCAGTACACGGTCCGGTTCCGGAGGGAGCTCGAAGCGACCGGGGGGGACATCCGGGCCGCGGTCAGCCGGTCGCACGCGACGATCGGGCGGGCGATCTTCGTCGCGACGTCCATCGTCTTCACGGGGTTCGCGATGCTGATGTTCTCGAATTTCCGTCCCACGTTTTATTTCGGGATGTTCACCGGGCTCGCCATCCTCATGGGTCTCTTCGCCTCCCTGTCGACCCTCCCCTCCCTGTTCGTCATGCTCAATTTTCCCCGCCTCAAGGCTCCTCCGCCGGAAACCCCGCCTTCCGCCGTCCCGCCGGATCCGGGACAATAGGCGCATGGCGCTCCACTGGCACTGGCTCGGATCCGTCCCCTACGGGGAGATGCGCGCGCGGCAGAGGGAGCGGGTCGAGGCGGTCGCGGCCGGCGGCGCGGAGCCGGTGCTGTGGCTTCTCGAACACCCGGATGTGGTGACGGTTGGGCGGGGCGGCGACTGGGACGAGGCCCGCGCCTCCGGGCTCCCCGCGGTCGAGACCGAGCGCGGCGGAGGTCTGACCTGGCACGGCCCGGGGCAGCTGGTCGGGTACCCGGTCGTCCGCCTGGAGGATCACGACGTGCACGGGCACCTGCGGCGGGTGGAGGAGGCGCTGATCGCCTGGCTCGGGACGCTCGGAATCGGGGGGCGGCGCGAGGAGGGACTGACGGGGGTCTGGGTCGGCGCAAAAAAAATCGCGAGCATCGGCGTCGCGGTCCGCCGCTGGGTGGCGTACCACGGGTTCGCGCTCAACGTCGCCCCCGACATGTCCGCATTCCGGCGCTTCCGCCCCTGCGGACTCGACCCCGCGGTCATGACCTCGCTGCGGGAGCTCGGGGTCGGGGGGACGCCGGAGTCGTGCGCCCCCGGCGTCGCGGCCGCATTCGGGGCCGTGCGGGGAGCCGGGGCGG
>JABWAY010000267.1 GCA_013360825.1 Candidatus Brocadiia bacterium
CCTGCGCCAGTTGCTTCGTCACTCGCTCCTCCCTTTGAGGCGCGCAGGGTGACATTTCTACTTGGACGCAGTGGTGACATAATCACGTGGCATCGACAGAACGCCAAGTCGACGTTGACAGCCCCCGCCGGATCTCCGTAAGATCCCCGCCCCATTGGAGATCGACGCATGAGCTTCACCTACAAGCCGCACGTCAGGAAGCGCAAGAACAAGGCGGGCTTCCGCGCGCGGATGGCGACCAGGTCGGGCCGGAAAATCCTGAACGCAAAGCGCCGCCGCGGCGCGTGGAAGCTGTCCGCTTCGGACGAGCACGCGGTGAGGACGCACAAGATGCCGCTTCCGCGCAAATCCAGCAAGGCGGGGAAGACGACGAAGCCGTACAACCACAACTGGCAGAAGATCAAGCGGAAGAAGCTTCGCGAGGCGGAGAAGAAGCGTCGGTTTCTGGCGAGGCAGTCGAAGCCGCCGGGTCAGAAGTAGGGCACGGGCGTGAGGGGCGCCGGCGCGGCTGAGGCCGCGCGGCGTCCGCCATCGAGAGGGCGGTCCCGAGGCGCAGCCGACGGTCCGTCCCGAGTCGAGGAGGAGCCATGGATCAGGGTGTGTTCCGGGCCGGGGTCGCCGCGCCCGAGTGGTCCGCGAATCCGCAGCGCGGGGTCTGGCGCGATTCCGGGATGTTTCCGCCGACGACGCCGGAGGAAGTCCGTGCGCGCGGGTGGGACGAGGTGGACATCGTCCTGGTGAGCGGGGACGCGTACGTCGATCATCCTGCGTTCGGGACGGCGATCGTGGCGCGGCTGCTGGAGAAGCACGGCTACCGGGTGGCAGTGCTGGCGCAGCCCGACTGGCGGAGTGCGGCGGAGTTCGCGGCGTTCGGGAGGCCGCGGCTGTTTTTCGGCGTGACGGCCGGGGTGCTGGATTCGATGGTGAACCACTACACCGGGAACAAGAAGGTGCGGCGGAACGACGACTACGGGCCCGGGGGGAAGGCGGGGTTCCGCCCGAACCGCGCGGTGACGGTCTATGCGAACCGGATCCGGGAGGCGTTCCCGGGGGCGCCGATCATTCTCGGGGGGATCGAGGCGTCGCTGCGGCGGTTCGCGCACTACGACTACTGGGACGACAAGGTGCGGCGGTCGATCCTGTTCGACACGCGCGCGGACCTGCTGCTGTACGGGATGGCGGACGGCACGATCATCGAGGTGGCGCGGCGGATTGCGGCGGGGAAGGGTCCGCAGGGGTGCCGGGATCTGCAGGGGGTGAGTTATGTGACGAAGGACCTCTCGGCGGTCCCGAATCCGGCGAAGCTGCACCCGTTCGAGATCGTCGCGGTGGACAAGTGGAAGTATGCGCGCTCGTTCAAGGAGTACTTCGGGGAGCAGAACCCCTGGAGGGCGCGTCCGGTCGTGCAGGCGCACGGCGACTGGTGGGTGGTGCAGAACCGGCCGGCGATCCCGCTGGACGAGAAGGAGATGGACGAGGTCCACGCGCTTCCGTACACGCGGCGCTGGCATCCGAAGTACGACGCTGCGGGCGGTGTGCCGGCGCTCGAGACGGTGCGCTGGTCGATCACGTCCCACCGGGGTTGCTATGGGGCATGCTCGTTCTGCGCGATCTATTTCCACCAGGGGGGATGGATCTCTTCTCGCAGCGAGAAGAGCGTGGTGGCGGAGGCGACGGCGATGGCGGGGGATCCCGCGTTCCGGGGGTCGATCAGCGACGTCGGCGGGCCGACCGCGAACATGTACAAGACCGGGTGCGACATCGAGATCAAGAAGACCTGCCGGTTCGAGCACTGTCTGGCGCCGAGCGTCTGCAAGCACCTCAAGGTGGACCACAAGCCGTACATGAAGCTGCTGGAGGCGGTGCGGGTGGTGAAGGGGGTGAAGCATGTGCGTGTGGCGACGGGGATCCGGTACGACATGGCGACGATGCCGGGGAGCGAGGGTTTCCTGGAACTGCTGTGCAAGCACTACGTCGGCGGCCAGCTGAAGGTGGCGCCGGAGCATGCGAGCGAGAAGACGCTGCGGGCGATGAACAAGCCGCCGATTCCGAAGTACGACGAGTTCCTGCGGCAGTACCGGGCCGAGAATGCGAAGCAGGGGAAGAAGCAGTACCAGGTCCAGTACTTCATCAGCGGCCATCCCGGGTGCGACGTTCACGAGGCGATCCGGCTGGCGGAGTACATCCGGGACCAGGGGCATTTCAACGAGCAGATCCAGGATTTCACGCCGACGCCGATGACGGCCTCGACGTGCATGTACCACTCGGGGATCGACCCGATGACGATGAAGCCCGTGCACGTGCCGCGGTCGGCGCGGGAGCGGCGCTGGCACCGTGCGCTCTGCCAGTTCAGCGACCCGGAAAACTGGCACGACGTGCGGGAGGCGCTTCTGGCGGCGGGGCGGACGGACCTGATCGGGCATCACGAGCAGGCGCTGATCGGGCCGAAGCCGGGGCAGGTGAACCGGAAGTTCCAGCGCGCGAGGCAGGAGAACCGGACGTATCAGCCGCAGATCATGAGCGAGCGGGACGACAAGTTCGAATAGGCAGGGGGAGCGCGGATGGACATCACGAGGAACCGGGAAGCGATCCGGAAGCTGCTGCAGGGGGCGCGGACGATTGCGGTGGTGGGGGCGTCGCCGAATCCGACGCGCGACTCGCACCGGATCGGTCAGTACCTGATCAGCGCCGGGTACGAGGTGATTCCGGTGAATCCGCAGTATGCGGAGATCCACGGGGTGCGGTGCTATCCGACGGTGGCGGCGATCGGGCGGCCGGTCGACATCGTGGACGTCTTCCGCCGGCCGGAGTTTGCGGGGGAGGTCGTGGACGACGCGATCGCGGCGGGGGCGAAATGCGTCTGGTTCCAGCTGGAGACGGCGGACAAGGCTGAGGCGGACCGGGCGGACGCGGCGGGGCTGGCGACGGTCCGGAACGCGTGCACGATGGTGGTGCACCGCCAGCACGGGATCGGGAAGGCCTGAGCCCGGCCGCGGGGGCGTCCGCCCCGTTCAGTGTCCGCCTTCGGTCTCCGGCGGGCCGACGATCCCGATGATCGTCTTCAGGATCTCATCGCGCCGCGCGGCGGTCTTCGCCTCCAGGTTGAGGCGCAGGACCGGCTCGGTGTTCGACTTCCGCACGTTGCACCACCAGTCGGCGTACTCGATCGTGATCCCGTCCAGCTGGTCCTGGCGCCCATCGGCGAACTTCTTCGTGACCGCCTCGATCGCGGCGTCCTTGTCCCTGACGTGGAAATTGATCTCGCCGGTGGCGAAGTACCGCCGGAGGGGGGCGGAGTGCGCGGACGCGGGGCGCGAGTCCCCCATGAGGACGTTCAGCATGTGAACGAAGGCGATCATCCCGCTGTCGGCGAACCAGTGGTCGCGGAAGTAGTAGTGCCCGGACAGCTCGCCTCCGAACGGGGCGTTCAGCTTCCGCACCGTCGCCTTCATGAAGGCGTGCCCCACGCGGTCCCGGACCGCCTTTCCGCCTCCCGCCTCGATCTCCTCCTTCACGACCCACGACGACCGCAGGTCATAGACCACGGACGCCCCGCGCTCCTTCGCCAGGATCCGCCGCGCGACCAGCGCCGTCACGAAGTCGCTCGGGATCCGCTCGCCTTTCTCGTCCACGAACATGCAGCGGTCCCCGTCCCCGTCGAACGCCGCGCCGAAATCCGCCTTCGTCTCCCGGACCTTCGCGACCAGCTCCCGGATGTTCTCGTCCTTGAGCGGGTTGGGCTCGTGGTTGGGGAAGCGTCCATCGGGCTCGAAGTAGAGCGGGATCACCTCGAGCGGCCAGGGCTCGAAGACCTGCCGGAAGAACTTCCCGACCATCCCGTTCGCCGTGTCGACGACGATCTTCATCGGACGTTTCGGAACCGTCAGGAACGACCGGACATGCTTTGCGTATCCCTCCAGGATGTCGCTCTGGGCGACCAGGCCCCGGTCGGCCGACGGCGCGGGGGTCTCCTTCATCGCCGCGACCGCGCGCTCGATTTCCCGGATCCCCGCGACTTCGCTCAGCGGGATCGCGAGCTCGCGGCAGAGCTTGATCCCCGTGTACTTCCCGGGGTTGTGGGAGGCGGTCACCATCGCGCCGCCGCCGTACTTCCCGGTCCCCACGGCGTAGTAGACCATCGGCGTCGTGCACTGCCCGATGTCGACCACGTTCGTCCCCGCGTCCGCGATCCCGCGGATCAGCGCCCGCGACATCGACGGCGACGACTCGCGCGCATCGCGGCCGACCACGATCATCTTCGTCTTCAGGTACGCCGCCAGCGCGTGCCCGATCCGCTCCGCCGTCTCCTCGTGCATCTCGCCCGGGTAAATCCCCCGGATGTCGTAGGCCTTGTAGATCCCCATCGTCCCCCCTCGTCAGAGCGCTCTCAGATGCGGACGCCCCGCGGCGCCGTCATGGTGTCGTCCTGCACGTTCCCCGTGTTCAGCGTCGAAGCGGGCTCGAAGATGAGGACCTCGGCCTCCTCGTCGGCCACGGTCCGGTGTTCCACCCCGCGCGGCACGACGTACAGTTCGCCGGGGCCGATCTCGACGGCGCCGTCCCGGAATTCGACCCGGAACCGCCCGCGCCAGCCGAGGAACATCTCGTCCTGGTCGTCGTGCCGGTGCCAGACGAACGCACCCTTGAACTTCGCGATCCGGAGCTCCTGCCCGTTCAGCGACGCCACGATCTTCGGGCGCCAGTGTTCCGAGAACGACGCGAACTTTTCCGCGAGTGCGATGGCGTTCATGACGCTCTCCTCCGGGTTCGGGCGGGACCGCGACCCCCGCCCGGGACGCTACTTCGGGAGCTTCCACTTCGGGGACTGCCCGAAGAACGCATGGCAGTTGTCCCAGACGACCTTCTGGATCTCCGCCTCGCTGAACCCCTCCTGCCACATCAGGTCCACCGTCTTCGGCACCGCCAGCGGGTCGCTCGGCCCCCAGTCCGCCGCGCTGTTCATCACGATCCGGTCCGTGCCGTACTTCTTCAGCACCGCAGCCATCCGCGGCGGCGTCATCTTCGTCACCGGGTAGATCGTGAACCCGCAGGTCACCTGCCCGCACGCGAGGGACATGTCGATCGTCTCCTCCGTGTTGTGGTCGATCAGCACCCGCTTCGTCGTCAGCCCCATCTTCTCGATCACTTTGATCGTCCGCTCCGTCCCCTGCGGCTTCTTCTGGTGCGGCGTGTGGATCAGGATCAGCTGGTTGTGCTTCTCCGCCCAGTCCATCTGCCGCTTCATGATCTCTTCTTCCGCATCCGTGATCAGGTCGAACCCCACCTCCCCGATCCCCAGGCAGTTCGGCGCGTCGACGTACTTCCACATCCCGTCCACCGCCTTCCCGGCGATCGCGTTCCGCGCTTCCTTCGGGTTCACCGCGAGGAACGTGTAATGCGCCACCCCGTACTTCTGCGCGCGGGTCGGCTCGAAGTTCGTGATGTGGGAGAAGTAGTCCCAGAAGGTCTCGGGGTATTCGCGGTCATGGCCGAGCCAGAATCCGGGCTCGATCACGCACGCGACGCCGTTCGCCGCCATGCGCTGGTAGTCGTCGGTGGTGCGGCTGTACATGTGCACGTGCGGGTCGATGATGCGCATCGCGGCTCCGTTAGGTGGGGAGGACGGGGGCCAGTTTAGGCGGGGGAGCGGGGGATCGCAAGGAAGCGGCTGCGGCGGCGACGGTGAGGGCGACGGCGGCGACGAGGAGCCAGGGGGCGAGGGGGTGTCCGGCGGGGGCGG
>JABWAY010000268.1 GCA_013360825.1 Candidatus Brocadiia bacterium
GCCCGCCGCGCCTTCCTCCCCCGCGACGCCCGTTCCGCTCCCCGATCGCCGGGCAATCCCGCGCGGCGCCCCGGGACGGAAGCCCATCTCACGGCCGCCCGGCTGCGGGAGGTGCCCCGCCATCAGGTCCTCCCCTCCCCCCACACCCCTCTCCCCCGCGTCGCTCAATGGCTCCCCGTCCGGGAAGGCACCCGGCTCCAGCGCAGGAAACTCCGCATCGAACGGCTCGCATGACGGCGCCTCCCCCGCCACGGGCGCACTCGCCGAAAACTCCGAAGGACGCCCTCCGGGGACACGGAATTCCGCCGCCTGCCCCGCCCCCTCGACCCGCCACACGATCGCCCGCTCCTTCCCCGACGGCGCCACGCGCCCCCCCACCACGCCCCCTCCCACCCACGCCGCCACCGCCAGCAGCCCCGCGTGCAGCACCACCGATGCCAGGACCGGGCGGATCACAGGGAAGCGCTCTCCGCATCAAGGTGGGCCAGGAACGCCTTCGCCACCCCGGACTGCGTCCGCTCCGTGGACGTGACCAGCACCAGCGCGCGCGACATGTCGACCCCCTTCACCCGCGCCGCCGCAATCGCCCCTGCGGCCAGCTCCGTCACGATCGCGCGCCGGGAGACGATCGTCACCCCGAGCCCCGCCTTGACGGCTTCCTTCCCCGCCTCCGTCGATCCGACCTCCACCGCGATGTTGAGCGGCCCGATCCCCGCCTGTGCAAACTCTCTCTCCATCGCCTCCCGCGTCCCGCTTCCCTGCTCCCGGATCACGAACGGCTCCCCGGCGATATCCCCGGCCTCGATCTGCTTCCGCCTGGCCCAGGGATGTCCGGGGGCGCAGATCGCCACCAGCTCATCCCGCGCAATCTCCCGCGCCTCGATCCCGCGACGCTTCACCTTCGACCCCACGATCCCGAGCTCGATCCGGCCGGACTCGACCATGTCGACGATCTCGGAGGAGTCGCCGGTGCGGATGACGACGCGGACATCGGGGTGCCGGGTGCGGAAGGTGCGGACGACGCCCGGGAGGATGTACGTGCCGGGGATCGTGCTCCCGCCGATTTCGAGTTCGCCGCGGACGGCGCCTTTCAGGTCTTCCAGCGCCCGCACGGCGGCGCGTTGAAGTGCGAGGAGGCGTTCGGCGTGTTCGAGGAAGACCTTGCCGGGGGGTGTCAGGGTGACGGCGCCGCGGACGCGGTCGAACAGACGGGCGCCGAGCGTCCGCTCGAGGGCGGCCATGTGCTCGCTGACGGTGGGCTGGGACAGGTAGACGGCATTGGCGGCTTTGGAAAACGACCCCAGTCGCGCCACCTGGCAGAAGACCTCGATCTGCCTGAGCGAAAAGTCGGGACGGGACTTCACTATTTGCGTCTCCCTGTCGGCTTCATGGCCGCGGCACGGTAGGGGTCGGACAGCCCTTTCCACTCCCAGACATCGCCTTCGCCGCTGGTGAACTTGAGGTCGAGGGCGTAGTTCCAGCCGCTCTGGTCCTGGAATTCGAGGGCCACCACCACCAGCGTTTCGTCGTCGGGATCATACCCGGTCATCCCCGGCTTGGCATTGGCGACCGTGAACTTGCGGGCGTCCGTTCCCCAGGCGAACTTCTCCACCTTCATCCGCCCCTGCACATCCTTCTTCGCCGGCGCACGGAACGTGAAGTCGACCGTTCCGTCCTGGACGATGCGGGAGGTCTTGCCGTTCTTGTCCGTGAGGCGGAAGCGGAGCAGGAGGAATCCGCCGCGGAACTTGGCCTGCTTTCCCTGCCCGACCCAGTCGCCGTCGATCCATTCGGTGCCGGCGAGCTCGATGAAATTCGCGACGGAGCGGATTTTGGGCTCGACCACGGGCGGGGGGTCCTTCGGGTTGTCCGTCACGGGGGGATCGAGGGGCGGATCCACGGGGGGATCGACCGGGGGAGGATCGACGGGCGGCGGCAGCGGATCCCCGCCTTCCTCGTCTTCCTCGTAGGACGTCACGTAGCGGTAGTCGTCGAACTCCGGAGGGGATTTCATCACGCTGGCGAACGGGGCGGTCTGCTCCGGAGCGAGCACGCCCGGCGGTGTCGCGAGGATCTCGCGGATCTGCGTCCCCCCCTGGAACAGCTGGATCCGGATCACGACGTTGCGGACCGCCACGCGCTTGCCGTTCCGCACCCGGCCGGAGACGCGGATCGCGCCGTCCGCGCGGTCCTCGAAGCGGAACCCGGCCGCCTCGACCTCCGCCTCGCCCGAGAACTCGCCCTCGGCGAGGTTGCGCTCGGTTGCGCCGGATTCGACGATATCGGCCCGGAGGAAGGCGAATTCCGGGACGCTGCGCACGAGCGTCTTCAGGGGAACTTCCGTCGCGTACGCGAAGGTCTCGCGGAACTCGCAGGCGGCCTCGCGGACGAGGACCTGGTCGGCGTTATAGAACTTGAAGCGGATGCGGGCGAGGGTTGCGGGGATTTCACCGGCATTCCGGGCGGTGAGGGAGACGGAGACGTCCTTGCCCTGGCGTTCCGTCTTCGCGCCGAAGACCTCGATCCAGGGGGTTCCCGGGATCGGGCCGGACCGTTCCGCGGCGGGGGGGTTGAACAGGTCGCGACCGAGGAACCGCCCCTTCCGTTCGGTGCCTCCCGCAAACCAGGTGGCCTCGATGATGTATCCGGTGAAGAACGGGCACTTGGCGATCTCGAAGGAGACGCGCTGCTCGGCGCCGGGGGCGAGGACATCGACCGACACCGGGCGGGAGCGGCCGACTTCGCGGTCGTTGTCGAAGGCGACCATGACGGCGTTGAACCCGGTGACGTCACCCGTCCCGGTATTCTTGACGACCGAGTCGGCGAAGACCTTTTTCTCCCAGCGGGTCCTCGCGATGGAGAACTCGGAGAAGGAGAGCGGGATCTCCTCGGCGGGCACCGCGGTTGCGGCGAGGAGGAACACGAGTCCGGCCAGGCGGCGAAGCATGAGAGGTCCCCGAATGCGCGATTCCCCCATTCTACGACGCGGGGGCTCCGCGACCGTTACACCGTTCGCTCCGCCCGGCTCGCGGCTTCCTTGCCGTGGGCGCTCTCCACGTAGTCCATCAGCAGGGCGAACTGGCGGAAGAAGTCGTGTTCCCGGACCTGCCAGGGGGACTTGAAGAAGCACGCGAGGTGGCGGAGCGCCCCCGACTCGCCGCGCCGGGCGGCGAAGTCCGTGAGCCTCGCCAGGTCGAGGACGAGCGGGGCGGCGAGGGCCGAGTCGCACCCCTGCCAGATGAACTGCATGATCATCCGGGTGCCGAGGAACCCCTCGAAGTGGATGAAGTTCCAGGCGGTTTTCCAGTCGCCGAGGCTCGGGCAGTAGTCGATGGAGACATGGCTGTGCAGCGTCTCGTCGTTCACCAGCTGCCGGAGCGCCTCCTCCTTGTCCTTCGTCTTCACCCGGTTTGCCGCCGGCTGCCGCAGGACCAGCCCGTCGCGGTTCCCGAGAATGTTGTGGGACTCCCAGGCCAGGAGACGGAGGTTCCGCGCGAGGAACATCGGCGCCAGCGCGGTCTTGACCAGCGTCTCGCCGGTCTTCCCGTCCTTCCCGGCATGCGGCACCCCCCGGATCGTGGCGAGGTCCTCCAGCGCCGGGATCGAGGAGCCGAAGGACGGCGTGAAGTTCACGTACGGGCAGCCGAGGTCGATCGCGGCGTAGGCGTAGAGCACCGATGCGGAGAGCAGCTTCCTCCGGTCCTCCACGATCAGCCGCGCGAATTCCTTCAGGCTCCCGTACTCGCGCGGCATCTCCCCCGCGGCCTCCGTCGACGCGAGATTCACCACCACCACCCGCTCAAGACGGTGCCTCTCACGGAACGCCCGGATCTGGCGCTGGATCTCAGCGACCACCTCGCTCGCCGTCCGCCCGCGCTCGATCCCGGTGTCCGCCGCCATCGCCGTCACCTCGTCCCCGCAGTTCAGCGAACACCCGGGCGTGATGTCCGCCGAGATCGCCAGCAGTTGCGGCCTCAGCGCGTCGATCAGCTCCCGCGACACAATCCCCGGATCCCGCCGCACCGCCTCCGCCGCCGCCACCATGTCCGTCCGGCGCACGTCGCACCCGCCGAACACCAGGTCCCCGATCCCCACCAGATCCAGCTCCGCCAGCGCCGGCAGCTCCGTCACCAGTCCCGTGCGCGGCGCCAGCCCCCGCTTGATCCCCTCCGCCCCGACAATCGCACAGGTCGCCACGCTCCCGTAGGCCCCGATCACCCAGATTCCCGTCGCCATGGCGTCTCTCCACCTTGCTCCACAGGCCGATTCCCCGCGGCGGACCCGAAGGCCCGCCGCGGGACCCCATCCGCTACTTCACGAACTTCGAAGCCTTGTTCAGCACCACCAGGCTGTACATCGTCGGAAGCGGCGGGATGTCCTCCATCCACCGCGCGTCCCCGGACCAGGAGCCGTCCTCCTTCTGCATCCCCTTCAGCTTCGCCACCAGCTCGTTCGCCCAGAGATGCTTCTGCCCGTCCGCATCCACCAGCTCCGCCTCGCCCCCCGCGGCCATCGCCGCCGCGAACGCGTGGTAGTAGTAGAAAAGCCCCTTCGCCCCCATCCCGGGGTTCTCGTCCAGCGTGTAGTTCTTCGCAATCCACGCCTTCGCCGCCTTCACCCGCGGATCGTCCTTCGTCAGCCCCGCGTGAATCAGCGACTTGTACCCCGCATAGGTCATCGATCCGTACGACCGGAAGGTCTCCTTGCCGTTGGGAAGCGTGGCCTTCTCCGCCTTGCTCTCCCCCGGACGGTAGAAGAACCCGCCGTCGTCCCCGACCACGACGCCCAGCTTGTCGAACCCGGGCCCGTCGTTCGACTCGCTCCGGTTCTGGCACCGCTCCACGAATTTCACCGCGCGCGCCCAGACCGCGCTGTCCTTCGGCACCTGGGCGGCGTCGAGGGCCTCGAGCATGAAGTGGGTGTTCGACAGGTCGCCGCGGGGCTGGTTCTTTTTCTCGTCATACCCGGCGCCGCCGTAGTTCGGGTCGTTCGGGTCCGCCTGCTGCGCGCCCTTCTCCTGGTACTGGAAACTCTGGAGCCACGCGGCCGCCCTGTCGATCTGGGGTTTGTACTTCACGGGATCCGCTTCGACGAGGGCCATGACGGCGAGGGACGTCTTGTAATTCGTGAGCAGCGGGGTCTGCCCCTCGTTGTGAATCTCGCCGTTCTTCCCCTGGTTCTTCAGGATGTACTCCACGGCCTTGTCGATCTGGGCCTGGCAGGCCTTCCGGCCGGCAGGGTTCCCGGCGAGCCCTGCCACGGCCAGGCTGGTCGCGGCCACGTCGCCGGGAGCTTCGGCCGGGCCGAACCCCCAGGAGCCGTCGGCTTTCTGGAGTCCGAGCAGCGCCTTCGCGCCCTTGTCCCACGTCTGTTGCAGGTCCTCCGCCGCCCCGGCGTGCGCCGCGGCCGCGATCAGGAGGACGCCGAGGAAACTGCGGGTCATCGCGTTCATTCTTTTCTCCTGGGTTAGAAGTCGGGGCCGGCCGTCCCGGCCGACCCGATGAGGTTGAAGAAATGGGTTTTCGGGGTGGGCCGGCTCACCGGGAACCTCCCGAGAAGTACCGGCCGACGGCCTCGTCGTACTCGGGCGGCCAGTCCGGGCGCCGGAGCGCGGAGAGGTCGGCAGGGGGACGCGGCACCGGGAGGCCGGTCACGACCGGGCCGCGCACCACGGC
>JABWAY010000269.1 GCA_013360825.1 Candidatus Brocadiia bacterium
GCGCGCCGCGCGGACCTCCTCGGCAGCCCGGCCTCCGCGACGCTGCTCTTCGCCGCCGAACTCGAGGACGCCCGGGACCGCCTCCGGGACGCGCTTCGCGACGATCCGCAGAACTTCGAAGCCCACGTCCTCATGGCGCGCACGCTCCGTCCCCTCCTGGAAACCGACGCCGCCCGCCGGGCCGCCGAGGCCGCGCTCAGGCTCCGTCCCGCCGATCCGGATGCCCTCTGGGAGGCGATTCTCCTCGACGTCCACCGCTTCGAACTGGCCCAGGGCGACGCCTACGACGTGGATTTCTCCGGCACACGCACGCTGGGGCCGGTCGCGACCGTCCGCTATGTGGAGTCCATGTCCCCGGAGCAGCACGCGGCCCTCGAGAAAATCAGGTCGGACATCTCCGCACTCGCCGCCGGCCTGCCCCCCTCCCGCGCCGCCCACGCCCGCGCCTTCCTCCAGCGCCTCGAGGGGCGCTACGAGGACGCCCTCGCCTCCTGCGAAGCCGCCCTGGCGGAAGACCCCCACCTGTTCGAAGCCCTCCGCCTCCGCGCCTCGATCCTGGCGGCCCTCCGGCGGCCGGAAGCGCTCGCGGCGCACCGCGTGCTGTCCTCCGTGCTCCCGGAGGACCCGTTCCTGCTCCTCACCCTCGCGGACCTGGAGGACTCCCTCCCCGCGGGGATGCTCGCCATCGACCGTGCCGAGCGGCTCTTCTCCAGCCCGGACCTGGCCCGGTACCACCGGGCCACCCTCCTGCTCCGGTTCGACCGCCCTCGTGAGGCCGCCGCGATCGCGCGCGCCCTGACCCGCGAGAACCCCCTGTACGGCCCCAACTGGGAAGTCCTCCACGTTGCCGGCTACCTCCTGGGGGACTGGGAAGAAGCGGACGCGGCGCTGGTTTCCTGGGGAGAACAGGGCGGACAGCTGCAGCCGATCTGGTGGAGCGTGGCCGGGTCCCGGCACGCCGAAATGGGGAGGTTCGGGGAGGCCGTGGAGGCGTTCGCCCGCGCGGTGGAGATGGCCCCTGGATTCGCGGTCTGCCGCTGGGGGCTCGGCCGATCGAGGATCCTCAACGGCGAGGTCGCGCGCGGCGTGGAGGATCTGTTCGACGCGGTCGCCGCCGGCAACCTGGACGACCGGGCGCGGCGGGCGCTGGAGGCCCAGCGCGCGACGATGGAGAAGTCGGTGAAGAAACTCAAGACGCCGCGCGAACAGGCGAAGTTCGCGGAGGGAATCGCCTTTCTCCTCCGGATGAGCCTGGCGGAGGACGCTCCCCCGGAACGGACCGAGCAGTACGGAGCGTCGATCGCGACGCTGCACAACCTGGCGTTCGCCCTGTACGAGAAGGCCGGTGCCTGGAAGGACGCGCTCCGGCTCATTCCGACGGCGTCGCTTCCAGGGGTCGACCGACCCTGGATGCCGGACTACCGCATCGCGCGGATCGAGGCGGCGCAGGGCCGGGCTGCTCAGGCGGCACAGGCGCTGCGTGCGGCGCGGGACCGCGGGATGGAGTCGCTCGGGGCCGTCCGCGGGCACCCGGCATTTGCGGCGTTTCTGAAAAGCCCCGAGCATGCCGAGCTTGAGAAGGAATTCGCGGAGCCGCGCTGAGCAGCGCCCCTCCCCGGGTCCCGACCTCAGTCCAGCCGGTCCTTCACGTTCTTGCGGCGGAACTTGATCACCCAGAATTTCCTCATCCGGTCGAACGACCGCAGCGCTTCCTTTTCCTCCTCCGTCACGTCGGCCGGCGTCACGCGGTTCTTGAGCTTGAGGACGGCCGTGCGGTCGACCAGTTTCATGAGACGGAAGACCCGGCCGTCGCGGCTGAAGTGCATCGAGCTCGCGAAGTCGATCAGCGCGGCCCGTCCCTCGGAGTCGATGAGGACGTTCTTGCGCTGCCGGAGGTCGAGGTGGACGACTCCGCGGGCGTGCATGGCGTCGACCAGGGCGAGCAGGTCGGCGAAGATTCCCGGGGGGAGGTCGGCGGGCGGGACCTTGTACACGGGCCTGGCGTCCACGAACGACATCACGAACGCGTTCCGGTCGACGGTGGCGAGCAGCTGAGGGACGCCCGGGAGCCCGATCAGGCGGCGCAGGATCCCGGTCTCGCGGCGCACGAGCGGCCATCCGATTGCGAGACGGGTCGGGAGCGGGCGATCGGCCCAGTCCTTGAGCACCGCCGGCCGGCCGTCCAGCTCGAGCAGCCGGACCTCCGGGGCGTTCCATTTCCCCGGCCGGAGCACGCGGACGGTCAGCCGCCCGAGCTGTTCGCGGGGGAGCCTGACCGGCGTCATGTCGCCCTGCGCAGCGACAGGAGGAGTTCTGCGAGGCGGGGTCCGTGGGTCTGGAGCGAGTAGTCGCGGGCGACGGTCTCCCGTGCGGCGTCGCCGAGACGGTCGCGCATCGCGGCGTCGGCGGCCAGGCGGCCGATCGCCACGGCCCACTCCTCCGGTTCGCGGGCGAGAAAGCCGTTCACGCCCGGGGCCACGATGTCCTCGTGGGCGCCGACGGGAGACGCCACGCAGGGAACGCGGGCGGCCATGCACTGCAGCAGCTTCGTCGCGCACTTTCCGCGGCTCCAGGGGTCGTCCGGGAGAGGGGCGAGGCCGATGTCGAAGGAGGCGACGTCCGCTCCCTCGTCCGCCTCCGCCCAGGGTTTCCGGACGACGGGAACGGGGCAGTCCGCCGGAAACTCGTTGCAGACGACCTTGAGTTCCACGTCCACGCCGCGGGACCTGAGGAGGGCGAGCGCCGGGTCGAGGGTCCGGAGGAACGGGAGCGATTTCCGGCCGCCGATCCAGCCGAGGACGACCCGCCCCGCCGTCCGCGCGGGACCGCGGGGGTGGTAGCGGCGCATGTCCATCGACGTCGGCAGGATCACGACGCGCGGGCAGTGCTGCGCGGCCATCCCGGCCAGATACCGGTTTCCCGCGGTGACGGCGTCGCTGGCCGCGCACATGCTCTCGAACCGCCTCATCCTCGCCGGCGCGTCCGGGGACTCGTGCCGGCTGGAGGCGAACATCACGGCGTCGTCCACGTCGTAGATGACGCGGGCCCCGCCGGCCTTCAGCCGCTCGACCGGCCAGCGGGGCGCGCGCTTCTTCTGGAAAAAAATGACGTCGGCGGTGCGCCGCTGCCTCAGGACCCCGATCCAGGCGGGGATCGACCGCGGGTAGTCCCGGACTTCGCACTCGATCCCGGCGGCCCGGAGGCCGTCGAGGTACATGAGCACCCGGTACCGGCTGGCGGGCTGGGTCTGGCCCTGGATGAGGAAGAGAGCCTTCATCGGCGCGGCCCGAGGGCGACGACGCGTGTGTAGAACGCGTCGATCGCCGCGGCCTGCGTCGCGGGCGAAAATCGGCGGAGCGCATCCTCGCGCGCGGCGCGGCCGAGGCGGGCCCGCAGGTCCGGGTCGGTGGCCAGCCGGACCATCGCCGCCGCCAGATTCTCCGGCGTGTCGTCGACGATCAGCCCGGTTTCCCCGTCGCGGACAAGTTCCGGGAGGAGCCCGCGGCGCGCGGCGATCACCGGCTTCCCCATCGCCATCGCCTCCCGGACCGCCCGGCAGGAACCGTCGGAGCCGGGAACGAGGAAGACCTTGAAGTCGATCGCGCCCAGGACGTCGACGAAATCCGCGCCGCGGTAGCCGGCGAAGACGACGCGATCCTGAATGCCGAGTTTCTTCGCGGGCTCGACGGCGACGGCGTCGCGATGGGTTCCGCGGCCGACCGCGAGGAGTCGAAGGGCCGGGACCTGCGCGCCGGCGATCTTCATCGCCTGCATCAGCTCGCCGAACCTCCGGTGGCGCTGCATCCGGGCGACGATCCCCGCCACGATCGCGTCACCGGGAAGCCCGAGCTCCGCCCGGGCGGGTCGGGCGCGGGAGGGGTCGAACTTCTCCAGGTCCACCGCGCCCTCGACACAGAGCGTGCGCTCGGGCGGGAGACGGAAATTCTCGATGTCCTCCCGGAGCCCGGCCGGGGTGCAGGTGATCCACCCGTCGACGTAGAGCTTCATCAGGATCTTCGATCCGAACCCGGGCTCGTACGCGGTCCCCCGGTGATAACTCCGGACGATCACGGGCGGGGTCTTCGCGCGGCGCGACGCCCAGCCGCCGAGGACATGATCGTGCGACGCGTGCACGTGCACCACGTCGACCTGCGAATGCTCGACGAACTTCCGGATCTTCCGCGTGTCGGCCAGGTTGTCCCGGAAATTCAGGTACTTGTTCAGCGCGAACAGGTGAAGCGGCTCGAGCCCGCGCTGCCGCGCCCGGTCGTCGAGCGCCGCGATCTCCCCCGGGCCGGCCTTCCTCGAGGCGAGCCAGACCTCGTGGCCCCGCTCACGGAGCGCCACGCAGAGGTTGACGGTCGGCTCCGCCGGACCGGTCCACTTGTGGTCGCCGAAAATGTGGAGGATGCGCACAGCGGCATTAGACCCGTCCGGGGGAAGGCGCGCCAGCATCGGGGCGCGGGGGCAGGGCGGGGCCGCGCCGGATCGGTGCCTCGCCGGCCCGGGCCGTTTCGGGTTGCCGGGCCGGCTCCCGCACGGCACGCCGCGCCCTCCGGGGACAAACGACGTTCAGGATCCCCCGCTCGGTGGGTGAACGGACTCCACCCTCATCCCCGGCTCGAACCGGGAGACGGCGGAGTTCGCCCCCATCTGCGCCCAGGCCCGCTCACCACGGCCCGGGAGGCGCGCCGAAGCCCCTGGAGCCGGAGACCCCACGCCCACCGCCCGCACCCGGCCCGGCTCAGACCGACTTCTTCACCAGATAGAAGTCCATCCGCTCCACGCCCTGCAGCGCCGCGCGCGCATCGACGTCCGCGACGGTCTTCGGCGGCGGCACGATGACCTGCTCCCCCGGCTTCCAGTTCACCGGGCAGGCGACCGCATGCTTGTCAGCACACTGCAGCGCGTCGATCAGGCGCAGGATCTCGTCGACGTTCCGGCCGACGTTCAGCGGATAGTAGATGATCGCCCGGATCACCCGCTTCGGATCGATCACGAACACCGCCCGGACCGTCGCCGTCGCGCTCTGCCCGGGATGCAGCATCCCGAACTTCCCCGCCACCGCCCCGTTGCTGTCGGCGACGAGCGGGAAATCCAGCTTCACGTTGAACAGCTTCTGGAGATTCTCGCGCCAGGCGAGGTGGGAGTGAATGGAGTCGATGGAAACCCCCAGCAGCGCCGTGTTGCGCTTGTCGAACTCCGCCTGCCGCCGGGCGAATTCACTGATCTCGGTGGAACAGACCGGAGTGAAATCCGCCGGGTGCGAGAACAGCATGATCCACTTCCCCTCCGACCAGCGCGACAGCGTCAGCTCTCCATGCGTCGTGACCGCCGTGAAGTCCGGGGCCGCATCCCCGATGCGCGGGATCGTGCCGGACGGGGTCGAGGTCGGTGCGGCGGCGGACGTGTCGGGGGTACAGCCGCTCATGGGAGGGTCCTTTCAGCAGGAGTGATGTGGGGCCGGGCAGTAAACAACTCCCCCGGAACTGCGTCCAGCCTGACTTGCGCCCGGGCGCGCAGACCGTTCAGGCGAGCCCCCCGAGCCCTGCCGCCGCTCCGGCCGCGAGGATCCAGAACAGCACCGCCCCCCCGCATCCTCCCTTGTCCGCGGCCGCCCGCCCGCCTGCCGCGGGGCGGGGCTCCCCCGCC
>JABWAY010000270.1 GCA_013360825.1 Candidatus Brocadiia bacterium
CCCCGCCGGCCCGGGCGCGGCGGGCGAGCCGTTCCGCGGCACGCTCGTCGCCGCGCGCGATCGCGGCGGTGACGGGGGGAAGGAGGCGCAGGGAGGGGGGAATCACCGGAGCGTTGTACGCGACGGACGGAAGGCGGCCAAGACGATTCCGCCCTCCCCTCCGGCGACCGCTCGCGTAGAATCCCGGACCCGATGCGCACCCTGGCCACGCTCCTCCTCGCCGCCTGCCTCCTCCCGGCGCAGACCCTCGAAGACCGGATCCGTGCGCTCGAAGAAGGATCGCGGGCGCCGGAGCCGGCGGCGCGCGAGGTCAACGACGTCCAGTTCTGGTACGACGGGCACCTGCGCTTCCGGACGAAGGACCACGCGTTCACGGGAAGCATCGGCGCGTACGTCGTCGTGCACGGGATCTTCTTCGACCGCCTGAACGAGAGCGACCAGGTGGACACGATCCAGCTCCGGGAGGCCGGGCTGGAGATGCGCGCCCGGCTGGACCGCAGCTGGGAGGTCTATGTCGATATCGGGCCTCAGGAGGGAACTGCCGTCCGGCTGATCTACGGCTGGGTGGAGTTCAACCGCTGGCCGGAACTGCGCCTCCGCGCGGGGTTGTTCAAGGAGCCGATCTCGCTGGAGACGCTGGAGGACACGCGCTGGTGGGACTTTCCGGAGAATTCGATCGTCTACATGCACGCCCCCTTGCCGGATCTCGGGTTCATGGTGCACGGTAGGGCGTTCGACGGGTTCCTCGGGTACGCCGCGGGGGTCTTTAACGGCGCGGCGCCGGGGCCCCGGGATGAGAACAGCGACAAGGACGTCGCCGGGCGCGTGCAGCTCACCCCGTCCGCGGTCCTCGGATGGGGCCCGCTCGCCCACCTCCACGTCGCCGCCAGCGCCACGCACGGCCGCCACCGGACCCACGACGTCACCCCGTTCCCGTTCCAGGATCCCGCGACCGACACCGATTTCCACCGCCCGGCCGGCCCCACCGACTACGAGGTCGAGGACCTCACGCGGCTCGCCGCCGACGGCGCCCTCCTCCTCGGGCCGCTCGAGGTGAAGGCCGAGTACTCCCGGTTCCTCGCCGACATCGACTTCGCCGGCGAGCACCGGCGCTTCCGCTCGACCGGCTGGTACGTCCAGGCGGGCGGCTGGATCGGCGGCCGGCGCATCCCCGGCGGCGTTCCCGAAGTCGATGCCCCCCTGTTCTCCGGCGGCTGGGGAGCGCTCCAGGGGGCCTTCCGCTACGCACGCCTCCGGATGGAGGACGACTTCCGCGACAAGGCCGGATTCATCGGGGCGCGGTCGCTGGAGGAATTTGCGGTCGTCGTGAACTGGTTCCCGAACGAGCACGTCCGTGTCACAGGGGAGTACCTCTTCGTGAGCTACGAGAGCGGACACGCCTTCCTGCCGTCCGGCCGCCGGATCGCGGACGAAAGCGTCTGGATTTTCAGGGTGCAGATTTCGTTCTGAGGGGTGTCGAGCTTCAGAGGTTGGTTCCCGCTTCAGCCCGGTCGTCAGCCGAATCCTCCCACCGCTTCCCGTGATTCCGCGACGCTCCTGTTCGCGCTGGATCCGCGACGGTCCCGAGGCGTAGAGTGGCCGTTCGTAAAGCGTTTCCACCCGGGCGGCCCCGATGGCCTGTCCGGATCGCCCCCCGGGGGGACGCCCGGGCAGATCGAGGGCGACACTCACGCGACCGGCGGCGTCTGCATCGTGGAAACCATCGGGAGACTGGTCATGAAGCAGATTCCAGCTCGGCGGCTCGCGCAATGGTGCTGGCTCGCCGCGGCATTCGCAGGCTGCGCTCCGCAACAGCGCCCGCTCCGCGTCCTGTACGTCGAAAGCGCCCCCCGCTGGGAATACCGGTCCCTCTCCAGCGCGCTCATTCGTGACGAATCCCTCGAGGTGCACTGCTTCCTCCTCTCCGCCGATCCGGAACTCCCGCAGGCGCATTCGCAGTCGGCCGGCGACCCCCGTTTCCAGGCGCCACTGAAGTCGCTCCCCTCGACGCTCGAACAGCTCCTCGATTACGACGTCGTCATTCTCGGCGACGTCGGCCCCGACTCCCTGCCCGAGGGGACGGCGGAGATGCTGCGCAGTTTCGTCACCGAGCATGGCCGCGGTGTCCTGATCGTCGCCGGCGAGGCCGCGATGCCCGGCGGCTGGAAGGGAACCGATCTGGAACAGATTCTGCCGGTCGAGAGCGAAACGGTGCGGCAGGAGCTGGCGCCGGAGGAGACCTACTTCCGGACAGCTGAGGGAAAGGATAGCGGCCTGGTCGAATTCGCGGACGAATTGCCGCCCATTCAGTCCGTCCTCGCGACACGCGCCAAAGCCGAGGCGCGGACGCTCGCGGAAGCCGGTCCCGCGGATCGGAGAGTGCCGCTCTTCGTGACGATGAGCGCCGGCCGCGGCCTCGTCTTCTTCTCCGCGACCGACGAAACCTGGCGCTGGAGGTTCCAGACGGGCGACGGGCCGTACTTCTATCCGTTCTGGCGAAGAGTCATAGAGAGTGCGGGGAGGAGAGACTAGTCGGGGTTCCAGCTCCGGATGCGCGGGGCGCCCGTGCTTTCCGGCAGCGCGCTCATTCCGACCTTGAATACTTACAGGAGAGCGATCCGGTCCCCGCTCAACGCGCTACTTCCCCTTCTCCCTGATCCGCACCTCGAACGCGGCCGTCCCCCAGTCCTCCCAGACGACGTGCCCGGCCTCCCGGCTCTCGAAGAATTCGAGCAGGAACGAGCCGTGCACCGACACGACCCCGGGCTTCCCGAACGCGAACCACTTCGCCAGGTCGATCTCCTTCTCGAAGACTTCCCCCGGCTTGAGCTCGCGGATCACGGACAGCCCACCGAGGTGCGCGTCGGACCCGATGTCCGGCAGGGCCTTGTCCCCGTCCGTCGCGCGGAACACGAACTGGTTGTCGCGCGCCGCCCGGTTCCGGCCGCCGTCCTGGAAGAAGACGGATTTCGCGCCGAGGTTTGCGATTCGAAGGGTCGTGACCGCCGCGCCGCCGGTCTCGAACGCCTCCCGCGTCGGAACGAAGCTCACGGAGAGCTGGTGTCCAGGGTGGGCGCGGAGGCGCGGTTTGATCCTGAAGTACTCCGCGACGGCCTCGGCCTCCTCCCTGCCGGAAACGGAGAACGACATCGAGGACGTCCTGTCGGCGTCCGATCCGGCCCCGATGGCGGGCCACGCATTCCCGCCGACGACGAGAACGTGCCACATCGTGCCGAGGTCCTTCGAGAACGGAAGCGTCAGCGAGAGGTGGAACTCCCGGTTGAGATTGTCCCGCGAGTCCAGCCGCGCTTCGAGAATCTCGTAGCGGCACGCCTTGCCGAGCCCGAGACCCGATACGGTGGGCGCTTCCGAGTCATCTGTCCCGATGTACAACCCGTCGGCAGGTGCGTCGGCGCGGGCGAAGGAGAGGAAGGCGCACGACAGGGCGGCTGCCCGGAGGATGTGTCGCATGGGGGTTGGACGCCCCGGCGCCTGGAGAGTTCCCGGGGAGCGGCGACCGAAAGGAGCGCGGCGTTCCAGGGCGGCGGGCATGTTCGGATAGACCCTCGACCGCCCCGAGGCGTGGATCGGGTCGCCATGCTGCGCTTCCGCTCCTCACACCCTGACGTCCGCCGCAATCTCGTACGACCTCAGCCGCGCGGTGTGATCGAAGACCTGGCAGGAGATCATCAGCTCGTCGGCGGAGGTCCGCTCGACAAACCGCTTCAGCCAGGCACGCACGGTCGCCGGGGAGCCGACCGCCGAGCATCCGAGCATGCTGTCGATGATGAGCCGGTCTTCCGCCGTCAGCGCCGCGTCGAACCCCTCCTCCGGGACCGCGAGCCGGCGCGGGCGGCCGCGGTGGAGGTCGAGGACGACCCGTGCGAGCGACGACCAGATCCGGCGCGCCTCGCCGTCGGTGTCGGCGGCAAAGACGTTGACCCCCGGCATGGCATACGGCCGGGCGAGGCGTTCGGACGGGCGGAATTCCGAACGGTAGGCGTCGAGCGCCGGCAGGAGCTGGGCGGGGGCGAAATGCGACGCGAAGGCGTAGGGAAGGCCGAGACGGGCGGCGAGGCGGGCGCCGAAGAGGCTCGAGCCGAGGATCCAGACGGGGACGTCCTGCCCGGCGCTCGGGACGGCGCGGATGTGCGTGCCTCCGTCGGCTCGCTCGCGGCGCGGGGCGTCGTGGGGCCTGAAGTAGTCCATCAGCTCCACGAGGTCGTCGGGGAAAGTGTCGGCGGCGGACGGGTCCCGCCGGAGCGCGCGGGCCGTCCTCTGATCGCTCCCGGGAGCCCTTCCGACCCCGAGATCGATGCGGCCGGGGAACAGGACCGCGAGCGTGCCGAACTGTTCCGCGATGACCAGCGGGGCGTGGTTCGGGAGCATGATCCCGCCTGCGCCGACGCGAATCGTCTTCGTCCCTCCCGCCACGTGGCCGATCAGCACCGACGTCGCGGCGCTGGCGATTCCGGGCATTCCGTGATGCTCGGCCAGCCAGAACCGCCGGTATCCCCATGTCTCGGCGTGCTGCGCGAGGTCGAGCGTCCGGCGGAACGCCTCCGCGGCATTGCTGCCGGCGACGATCGGGGCGAGGTCGAGGATGGAGAGGGGGATCGTCGTCACGGGCGCTTCATCGAGTGTGGGGGCATGGGGGCGCGGAGCCGGGGGGCATTGTACGGCGGCCCTGTCATGGGCGCGGCTTCCGGCCCACCGTTCCCCTATCCTGGATCCGGGGCGGACTCCGGCTGCCCTGCGGGGGGCGGCTGGCCCGCGAGGTGCTCGCTGATCCGCCAGATGTGGTAGGCGACGCGGTCGAACCAGTGCATCCCCTCCAGGAGCGCGAGGGCCTGCTCGGAGTCGCAGGCGCCGGCCGCGGTCTCTTCGAGGAGCCTCGGGCGCTCGGCCCGCCGGAGGTCGGCAAGGGCGATCGATGCGGCCTTCGGCGTTCCCGGGTCGGGTTTCCGGGCGGGATCGCCGAGCCAGGACGCGCCGGCCGCGGCGGCCGCGCCTTCGGGCAGGACCACCTGCAAGGCGACGACGCCGTTGCCGAGTGTCGTCGGCGTGGAGGGAATCGCCTCCTCGGTCCGGCGATCGATGAAGTCGACATAGGAATCGAGGTTCTTCAGTTTCACGGGAAAACAGGCGGAAGCGATGGGCTGCAGCGCAGCGGCGAGTTGCCTCCTCGTCATGTCCCGCCGGACGAAAACTGAAGTATAGGAAAGGTCCAGCTTGTTCTGGTGAACGCGCACCTGACCTGCCTCGAAACCCGCGGTGCTCAAGGCCATCGACAGGGAGAGGATGCTGGTGCGCTGGTTGTTAGCCACCTTGTCGCTGGTTTCCAGGCGATAGGCAGTGACGCGGCCGTCCTGTTCCTCGACGCGGGCAGTAGCCAGCGAATCGTTCTGGTGGCTCATCGAGGCGGACATGAACGGCAGGGTCAGGTCGGTGTGGCTGTGCCGACTGATGTTGTGTGACAGTTCGGCAAGATTCAGCTTCACTCGCGGATGGTGATTGGTGAAGATGAAGTCGAAATCGCCGGCCAGCGCGCGTTCGAAGAAGACCTGGACACCGGCTGGGTCCTGGGCGAAGTCGAAGGTGGCGTCGAGAAGCGCCTGGTTGCCGGAGCTTTTCTGGAATG
>JABWAY010000271.1 GCA_013360825.1 Candidatus Brocadiia bacterium
AGGGCCTCAGCGCGGGCGCGGAGGGGCGACAGGTCGGGCGGGGCGGGGGAGGGCGCGCCGGAGGGAGCCTGCCGGCTCTCCTCTGCGACACTGCCGCCGGGGGCTTCCCCGCGTCCCCTGAGCGCCACCGCCACACAGGCAACGGCGGCGACCCCTGCCAGGAATCCCCCGAACACGGCCTTCATGCGACGCTCCTCGACTCTGCTGCCGGATCATCCCATAGACCGGGGGGCCGGGCCGAAGGTCAAAAGGCGGGTGGAAGATATTCCGGACCGGGCCCGGCGCAGGCCGTCGCGCGGACGGAGACCGTGCCCTCACGGCGCCGCGCCGCCTGGGTCGAGTCCCGCAGGCAGGTCGCTGGCGGTGGAGCTCAGCCCCTGAGGTCGTCCGGGACCTGGATCGCGGCCCGGAAACCCGACCGGTCGGGTGCGATCCCCGGCCGCTGAAGCAGGTACACTGGAACCGTGATCTCCGTCACCCAGCGACAGTCGCAGATTTCCCTCGTACCAGGGAAGCCGCCCTCATTCACCGTAACCCTCATCGGAGACGCCGTGGGAATCGCCGTCTACGCAGCCTCGTTTTTCCTCGTCGGCCTGCACTTCATGGCCATCACCACGGCCGGCACGGCGATCTGGGGGCTCGGCCGCTTCGGGCTTGAGTTGTGGTTATGGCGGCGCAACCGAACGCACCCGGCTCGCCTCGCCGCGGCCGCCGTCCTCCTCCTCGTCCCCGGCGCAATGGCACTCCTCACCTACGGCCTGTTCCGTGCCGTGATGGCTTCCGTCTGGTGCTGATGGGGCGGGTGCGAGCGCTGAACTGCCCCGGTCTGTGCGCGTGAGCCTCGCCGGCGGCACCCCCTCCGGATTTCGCGGAGTCCCGTTGCGGCGCCAACGGGACATTTGGCATCATCCCGGAACGACCCCTTGGAGCGACCGCACAATGGCGGATTCCTTGTCGACGAGCCGACAGGTCCGATGCTGGAAGCGGCAGCCTTGCGATGGTTGCGGCAGCACCTTCAGCTACCTCCTCTCACGAACCGTCACCTGCCGGCCCGTGAATCCGCAGGATGCCCCCCGCCTGCTCGACACCGCGGAGCGGAACGTCCTGCTTCACCAGCACGAAGACTACCCGTGCCCGCGATGCGGTTGGGTGCAACCGGATGTCTGGGCCGAAAAGGTCCGGCGCAGGGTCAACCTGATAGTCCTGGCGGCCTGTCCTCTGGTCGGAGGACTCGTCGCCGCCAGCGTGCTCCGCTTCATTCCGGCAGCGCCAGCGATCTGGATGCTCTCCGCGACGACCGTCCTTCTTGCCGGGATCGGCCTTCGACTGGCCAGGCATGACCCGAACGCCGACACGAAAGGAGAGATGCGCAGAGCGCTTCTGCTGGAGCAGGAAGGCAAACTGCGTCTGGATGAGGCCGGACCCTCGGGCCACGTTCGGCCGGTTCCGCGGGGCGTCCGGACGGCCGCGGTGGCGCTGTTTGTGCTCAGCCTGTTTCTGACTCCCTCGGCGGAGGTCTTGAGGCTGCTGGCGGGCTGGCCGCTTTCACCGGATCTCCGTCCGCCGGTCGTGGGAGCAGGGGAAAGCAGCCGACTCTACTTCGGCAAATGGGAATCGAGTCTCAAAGGGCTCTGGTACGGGGAGACTCGCGTGGAGGTCCTCACCGCCCCGGAGATCGCGTCCGGCCTGGACATCATCCCCGCTACGACCAATCAGGATTCGTGGGGCGACACCATGTGGGTGAAATCAGGAGAGGGGGGGCAACCGTTCGAGCCGTACTCCGAGATCCAATTGCCGCCGGGTCCCTCCCTCGAAGGCCGCACGCTTCAGGCCCGGGCAAAGCTCCAGATCATCTTCCCGAGGGCGTCGGCGCGCAGCAGCTACCTGGTCGAAGTCCCCTTCGAGAAAGACATCGAAGTCTCCGTCGCGCCGGCGGGAGCGGGTCGAAGCTACGAGATCGCCTGGTGGGCGGGGGTCGTCGGCGGGGCCCCCGCGCTGCTGCTTGGCCTGCTCGTGATGTACCCCGGATCCGTCCGCCGCCGTCCCGCGACGATCCTGTCACTGACTGGGCAGGAGATCTCGCCCTCCAGCGCGATCCCCGTCGCAGGGGCGGCCTGCCCGCGGTGTGGGGCAGCGAATCCCGGGAGCACTCCGTTCCGCGCAGGTTGCGGTGCGGGGAGTGGATCGCCTGGGGCCTCACCCGAGTTGCCGCCTCTGCAGATCGTCGCCCGTCGCGGCCGGGGGACCGCTCTCGTTCCGCCGCAGGGCGCGATCTTCCCCCGACACTGTCTGATCTGTGCGTCCGAAGTCGGATGCACCAGCACTCCCCAGAACTTCACTCACACCCCCGCCATCGCGGCGTTGGGCCTGCTCGCCGGGCTCGTCCCCTATGTCGTGATCGCTCTTGCGATGAGGCGCAGCCGCACGTTGATCTTCACTCTCTGCGAAAACTGCCGGCGTCGGAGCCAGTTCAGCAGGAATTCTGCCGGTGTGCTGCAGGCCCTCTCACTGCTCACCCTGCCCGTCGCCGGCGGCTGGGTTGGGATCGCGCTCGACGACGGCTCCGGGCTCTGGCTCGGTATCCTCGCCGGGTTCGTGGGCGCCATCGCCGCGCTCGTCGTGATCCAGAAACTCTGGATCGAGCGGGCCCAGGTGACCTGCGCCCGCATCAATGACGCCGGGATCCTCCTGAAGTTCCCGCTTCGGCCCCCGGGACCGCCGCGGATCCCTGTCGCAGGTGAGTGAGGCGATGTCGGTCCTCCCCCCCGCCGCAACCCGTGGGAAGCTCAGGAGGGCGAAGCGGTGCGGAGAGAAATCACCCGGATGAGGCTCGTCCGATGAATCGGACGGCCCGGCTTCTCGCCGGTGACAAGCTCCTCCGCGCCTGTGACCCACGCCGCGGCCACATGGAGAGCATCGAGTGCCGACAGTCCGTTGCGCTGCGCTTCCTTCATCGCGGCCTTCACGACTTCATTCGCGTCAGCGGGCCAGGCAGAAACCCCGGCGAAGTAATCCTCGTAGAACGCAATTTCCTCATTTCGACCGGTGAAGGTCGACTTGGGCAGAACTTCCAGGCGAATGAAATCGCTCGACGCAAAGGTCCGATGCGGATCTTCCAGGATCGCGAGCGCCGCGTCAGAGATGTCGGGAGTGCCCCGCGCGGCCGCGATCAGGACATCGGCGTCGACGTACGTGAGCATCGGCGCTAGTCCGCCCGGGCTTCGCCGCCGCGGTCGCCGATTTCGCGCTCGATCCCGTCCCAGTCGAGAGTCTGCGCTCCGGACCTGACGATGGCCTCACGCCGGGCACGGAGTGCCGCCCCCAGTCCGGACCGGGGCCGGCTGGTGTGAGGCGCCGTGACGGCCGGCCGTGGAACGGCGCCGGTTGAACGGGTCGAAATCGCGAGCACGATCCCCGTCGCGAACAGGAGCGACCAGCCGCTGGCCGAACCATCCTCATCGAGCGAGCGCAGGACCACCGTCTGCTCGATCGGTGCCGACAGGCTCGTCGTCGAGGTGTTCATGCGTCCCCCTTCTTGATGCGCTCGTAGTACTCCGGATTCAGAGTCTCGACGAATGAAGTGCCGATCAGATCGTGGGCCAGATCGAGCCAGCGGGCGATGTCTGCCAGGGTCCTGACTCCGGGACTGTCGGAGCCGAAATCCAGGTCAAGCAGAAGCGCGGGCGATCCGTCCCGGGCCACAACGCCTGTCTGATGGATGAGGACGCCGACGGGAGCGTCATGCTCGATCTCGTACCTCTGGTACATCCCTCGAACAGGTCGATCGAGACCCCGCGTGAGTTGTGGCACCAGATTGATCCAGCGCGACAGGTCACGCGCCTTCCGCGGGCGATCCGGAAGTTCCATCTGGTTCACGTACCGAAGTCCCAGCCGCCTGACCGGGAGAAATCCTGCCACGCGTTCGTGTTCATGGAGGATGCGTGAAATCAGCGCACGGAAGTCGACCCAGGACGGGTAGGGACGCAGGTGGTTCACCGTCAGCAGGTGCGGTCCGATCTGGATCATCGCCGACCTGTCAGGACGGGAGAACTGCACCCGGTCGGCTTTCCGCTGCACCGGAGCAGCCCGGACCCGTGCCGGAGAGTTCCCGACGTCGATTTCGAGGGCATCGAGCTGCACCCGGTCGGGAAATTCCGCACGCACCCGTTCATACAGCAGCCCCGGGAAAGTCATGTCCCACGGCGAGGCAGGATCAAAGCGCAGCTCGCAGAGAGCTTCGACGAGGGGAGGCTTGCGAAGTTTGTCGCCCATGGAATTGGTCCCCCTGATGTTACTCCATTTCTCGCCGCCTTTCGCCGGTTCGGGGGCGCCGAGCTTCCCGGCTATTGCCCTTCCTGCCCCGAGTGCCGTCGGGGATCGGCGCCCCGAGCGGCACCCCTCAGTCCGCCCGCTCCGCCGCGCACCAGACGGCCCCGCCCGCCGGGAGAGACAGGCGGTCATCCCCCCAGAACTCGAGGACGACGCGGGCGCAGTCTTCCTCGGTGGAGAGCACGATGATGAAGCGGCGATCCGAGGGGGGACCGACCTGGAGGCGCATCCCCCGGAAGACGCCGTCCTTCGAGCCGAGGTCGATCCACCCGAGCTGCCGGTGGATCACGTCGATCACGCGGCCCCGGATCGGAGCCCGCAGGAACATCGATTCCCACGCCTCCGGCAGCACGGGACGCCCCGCGGGAAGCCGCTTCGGCGGCCCGGGAACCGTCCGCGGCGTCGCGAAGATCCCGCTCCCCACCCCCTCAAGCTCGACGCTTCCCCAGTTCACCAGATTCGCGAGACCGGAGATCTGCCGCACCCCCATGAGGTAGATCCGGTCCCCCCACCAGACGGGCGTGCAGGGGGCCGTGCGGCCGCTGAGCGCGCCGTCCGCCTCCTTTGTCTCGAAGACCAGCCGCCCCTCGACCACCCGCACGATTCCCCAGCAGGCGCGCGAGCTCAGGCAGGTGCTGGCCTGCGCGACCCACGCGCCGTCGGGGGTGATCTGAAGCGCCGCGCCCGCATGGAAGACGTCCCAGGTGTAGACGCCGGCGACATCCACGATGCGGAGCGGCCCCCCGTCCGGCGTCCGCGCCGCAGGGACTTCGAGGAGGTCCGCCTCCGGAAGGGGCGGCCGCGTCGTCAGCCCCTCGTGGCCGCGGAGGGCCGATTCGAGATCCTCCGCCTCCCGCTGCGCTGCCGTGAGCGTCCGCGCCCGCGCCGGTTCGGTCACGCCCTCGCGTTGCGCCGCTGGCGCGCACCCCGCGACCAGGCAGAGCGCCGCCGCCAGCGCCAGCCCCCGACCGAGGATTCCCTCTCTCCGCGCAGGCGGCGCATCCGACGGATCCGTCGCGATCTTCCCCGGGAGTCTCATCGGCGTCGATCCTATGGGCCCGGCCGGGGCGGGATCAAGGGTGGGGGAGGGCGGCGGTGTCAGGGGCGAAGCGCAGGCCCCCCCGGCCTTTCGAGTTAACATCCCGGCATGAGAATCCTCCCCTTCGTCCTCGCCGCGCTGCTCCCGCTTTCCGCCCTCGCGGGAGACCTGGAGCCGCTCGTTCGCGACCTCGGCGCCGGCGATGCGGCGCGTCGCGAAACGGCGGTCGAGCGCCTGCGAGGGGAGGGGGAGGCCGGCGAGGCCGCGGTGC